>CAZIAN010000050.1:0-18064 GCA_964537355.1 uncultured Pirellulales bacterium
CATTAATATAGCAGTTACTTCACAGCGTTCTTCAATATGCCTGCCTTACTTTTTTTCTTACGGCGGGGGGAAGCCTTTTCCTTTACTATCGGCAGTGGTTTGTCGGCCAAAATCTCCCCGAAACGTTTCTTTGCCTTCAAAACCTCCGGGGCAGTCGAGTCGGTGACATCCTTGTAACCCGTTCCGTCCCGGCTGTTACCACAATCGAAGAAGCGCCCGGGATTGTCCGGGCCGTTGTCCTCAAGCAGCCATCGCTTTGTCCGCAGTATCTGCCGGTCTCCAAGATAACTATATATCCATTCCCGCGTCGGGGCTTTACGACCTGTAAGTAAGGGCGCAAAGCTTTGCCCATCAATAATGTGTTTTTTGGGCAGTTTAGCCCCGGCGAAATCCGCCAGCGTCGGCAGGATGTCCGACAAATCCACCAGTTCTTTGCTGACGCCCAGCTTTTTGACAACCCCCGGGCAATTGACAATCATCGGCACACGCGCTCCGAGTTCGTTCGTTTGGCCTTTGCCCTGGCCGCCCGTTCCGTTGTCCCCCGTAAAGAACACCACTGTGTTTTCCCGCAGGCCTGTTGATTCCAGCGTTTTAATGATCCTCCCGATTAGTTTGTCCATATACTCCACGTTGGACTTGAAATTCCGGCGTAAATTTTTAAACTTCCCATCCTCCGAGGTCACTGTATCCGGCGTTACGTAGAACGGGCCATGCGTAAGGCACATCGGATAGTAAACGAAAAATGGCTTGTCCCTATGCCGCTCGACGAAATCAATGACGAAGTTTGTGAAAATATCCGGGCCATAGTCGTCCGGGCCGGTCGGCAGGTACTTTTTGTTCTTAACAATTGACGGATGCCAGTACCGGGAGGTTTTAACGCCCTTTTTGCCTTCCCAGCCTCCGGTGTGCTTGACGCCCGGCGGAAGATTATGCTTGTATGCCCACATGCAGTACTCGTCGAATCCGCACTCGTTTATCAGCGTCGGGATTTGGCCGGTAAGCTGCCACTTACCTGAATGGACCGTCGCGTAGCCTCGCTGCTGGAGCACTTGTGCGAATGTTACTTTCCGGCTTATGTCGTCCACCGGTGATCCGGCTACGGGTCCGCCCCGTCGGTCCGGGAATTGATAAATACCGTTGTGATGGCCATATTGGCCGGTCATAATCTCAAACCGTGTCGGATGGCATATCGGCGTTGCATAGCAGGTTTCGAATTGCACACCATTTTGGGCCAGTTGATCCAGATTCGGAGTGCTATGTTCGGTGTTGCCATAACAGCTTAACTCTTTTGCACCCAAATCATCTGCCAAGATTACAATAAAGTTAAGCGGCTGCCTGTCCGAAGCGGCTAAAGCTATCGGCCGGCTTAACAGCATACCAGCCGCCGCCAATCCCGTCGTTTTTAAGAACTGTCGTCGCTGCATAATATTGTCCTTATTAATGTCAGGTTTCATTCTATATCAATAGAAGAGTTCCGGACCGCTCATCCGGAGTATTATTCTATGAGAACGGCATCAAAAAGTCAAGATCTCCGTGCGTGCAAATTGGTTGGGATACATATTCAGGTAGCGGTTGGTATGGACATCATGGAATTATTATAAAAGTCAGCCTAATGTTTCCGAGAAGGTTGTGTCAAATTAGTTCTGCAGTGTTACTCGGTATCCAGGTGTCACTATCATCAGAGAGTCTGATATGCAACCATCCCAAACGGCGTTCGAGCACATCGAATTCAGTGCCTATATGAAGTGGATCCTTGAAACTCTCCGGATAGTTCTGCCCGTCACCCTGTCGTGCGACAACATCACGAACAGTAATCACGCCGCATACCAAGCGTGCCCTTTGGCGAGTTTCCATGACAACCGAAGCGAGAAAACACATCATTAAGATTCCGGAAATCACAGCAGTTATTGTAGTGGGAGCTGTCCGGCCGAACCAAACTATTATTATTAAGGTGATACAAAAAGCGGCAAAAAAAAGGCATGCAAGGATAAATTTTGTTCGCAAAGAGAAATCATAATGCCAGAAAAACAAAGTCTCCATAATCCGTTTCCGGGCCTTTGGAGTAATTTTATCTATCCTCTGACTGCGTGCGAAATCAAGGTTCTTCTGGATATTTGCATCTGAGCTGTCAAGTTTTTGAGCGCGGAGGTAGTTTAAAATCGCTTTGCCGATATTTTCCTTGAGGAGGTATGCGTTGCCAAGATTGTAATAAAGCCCGGCATTTTCTATTTTCCCTTCGTTGATTATCTTTTCATAGCTTAATATTGCTTTTTCATAAAGCTCATCTGCTTTTGCATTGTTCTCAATCGAATTGGCCTGTCTGAAAGCTTCGTTTGCCTGATTGAAAAGAATGTAGAGTTGTTCTTTTGGAAGTTCGGCCTTTGCAGTGCCAAGGCCAGTCAGAACAATACAAACAAATAAAATTAAAATGCTTTTGACATTCATTATTTCGAGCTCTTCTCTATAATGCGAATAAGCTTTATGATTTCGCCAACCTGTACTGAATCAACATTTTCCTGAGTAGAAGCATAGCGGGAAGCCTCGCATTGAGTTATTGCATCTCTGTATTTGTCGGCAGTTTGTGTATCGTGTACAAGAGAGGCAACTATCTGATAGCAGTCGTCGGCTGTTAGCGAGCCTGCAACTTTATCAAAACGCTCGCCGATGTACTGCTTCATAATTGAAACAAACAACTCCTGTCGCTCCTTCGGACTGACAGCAGATATTTTCTTTAATTGTTTGACAGCTTTGCCTGCAGCCTGTCGTCTGCGTTTCTTTGAGATTTTTTCAGGACTCGTGTGCTTAAAGAGTTTTAATAAGGAGCTTGTAACCAAAACTACCAATGGAACCGACCAGACCACCATATAACCGGGACTGACTATTGCTGCCAGAGGCGAGAAGGTTTGATTTGTAAGGACATCAGGCCTTTCATAGTTTGCAGAAATTCCTTTTTTTATCGCCTCAACCCGCCTGTTGACATACGTCGGATCTGTACCCTCCAAATCGGCATTAGTCAGTATTTTTGTGGGAGCAACTTCAAGCTCTATCGGAGCTGTTTTGGCAACGATGTATGTGCCTTTGTCCACGTCGAAGAACGCAAGAGGAATAGACGGTATCTTATTTATTTTATCATTATTGGCACGTATCGTCTGGGTGAAGACCTTCATATTGTCCTGAATGGTTGGTGATGCTTTCTGGGAGGGAATCTTAAAATTCCGTACAAGCTCGGTTATTTCTTCCAACTCGGGCCATTGTATGGGCTTCAGGTAGCGACTGCCTCCGATCTTAATCGTAAGAGTTATCGGGTCACCGACACTGACTTTCGTCGGTTCAGCCGAAGACTCAATTGTGTATCGTCCAACAAGACCATAGAAACTGTCGGGTTTGCCCTGTTCAGGAAGCGGTAATACAGTGAGCTGCAATGGCTGCGAGCTTACTGCATAACGCTGGTACTTTTTTTGTGAGCTGAAGAAGCTGAAATTGTCAAAGAAAGGATCTCGTGACCGAGCTTGACCTACGGCCAGAGCCGCCGAAACCGACGAAGTCCCCATATCTATTTGGCCGGCTTGCCTGGGAATAAGAACCTTGTTGAAAGAAACCAATATGAAGCTTTTGCCTTTGTACTGCACCGCATGCTGACTGACGTGGGCAGTTGTACCGCTATTAAGACGATACAGTTTTGCCTGGGGATCGGAAATCTCAGGGTCCTCAATATAAAAAGAATCACTCGTTAAAGCCGGCACATTGAACTGGAATTCTCCGACATCCGCCGATGCCGAGACATAAAACTTCACGGTCATAATCACCGGTTGACAGACATAGCACTTCTGTTCTGAAAGCACAACGTCAAAATCCAGCTTGTCGGTCGTGCCAGGTTTCAGAATGTTCAGTTGAACAGGATTCGTTTGATATTGCCTGCTGTCGAGTGTGACGGTTACCGGAGGCAGTTGTATTTGGCCAGGTCTGTTTACGGTCAACGAATAGCTCATCACATACCGTTTGACAGCTTTCCTTGAGACTTTATTGTTTATGATGGTCGTTGATGTTTGTGAAATGTCCTGATTGCCGGTACTTTGCGGATCGTACTGTGCCAGTGGAGATAAATCAACCTGTCCCGCCTTGTTTTCACCGTCAATAATAATAAGGTATCTGAAACTCTGGCCCACATAGATATCTTCGGATTTATCAACCTGGGCGACGACTCGCACCTGGCCGGACGCTCTTGCTGAGACCAGAAATAATAAAGTTGTAACGGCAATAATAAACTTTATGTTCTTCATTTTGTGAGATTAATGTATCAATACTTGCACATTGAAGCTACCAGTCTTTTTGGACCTTTTCATAACGACCTCGTTGAAGGATTTGTCTTTGCTGCTTCTGACGTTGTTCTTTGTCGAGTATTTGCTGAGCTGTTGCATCAGGAGCGGGGACTTTTTGCTCTTTCTTTTGTTGCTGCTGTTGTTGTGCATCCTTCTGTTTATCGTCCGGTTTATTAGGGTCTTGTCCCTGTTTCTGCTCTTGCGGCCGGTTCGGGTCCTGTTGTTGATTCTTCTGGTCTTGTTCTTGTTTATTTTGCTGCTGCTGCTGGGGTTGGTTCGGGTCCTGAGGCTGATTTGGATCCTGCTGCTTCTTCTGCTTGTTAAGCTGATCGAGTATGTCCTTGATTGTCAACCTTGCCACTTCAATATTCCTTGCAGCCTTTTTGTTATCAGGCTCAATATCCAAGACCTGTCGCCAGAAAGTGATGCTTGTCTTCATGTCATCCAGAGCTTTTTGGAGGTCTGAATCCCTCTGCTTCGAACCTCTCTGAAAATAGCAATTCCCGGTATTGTACTTCGCCTTAGTCACCAGCCCCATATCCCTGGCCCCGGTTGCAACCTCCTTATATAAATCCATAGCCTTTGCAATGTCATCGAGCCGGTAATAGCTGTTGGCTTTATCGAACTTTGGCCTCAGCGCATCGGGCTTATCAACAAGGGCCTGGTCATATTCGTTGATAGCTTCGTTGAAATTGCCTTCGGCGTACTTTTTGTTTCCTTTACGTACCTGGTTTTCAACCGATTCAGCAAATACAATCTGCGTCGATATAATAACAAGCAATAAAACTGTAATCATCCTATATTTTTTTGCGTTCACTTATCAAAGCCTCACAAATAATAAATCCTATAGCCAATGCCAGAAATATCTGGAATTTCTCATCATATTTCATCATGGTCAGTGATTCAAGCTCGCGTTTTTGGGCCGTTGCGATGAAGTCGTTGTAAATTTGGTCCAGGCTGAAAGTCTCGCCCGGCCCGACCGGCAAAAATCTGCCACCGGTCGGGAACACAATCTTTCGGAGCTTATCGCCGGCAAGTTTTGACCAGACTTCCTTGCCGTTATACATCAGAAAACTCTTTCGCCCGTCAGGGGCGGTTATTGGAATGCGTGAGCCTTCATTTTCATCACCCAATCCGATTGCAATTATCCTGACGCCTTCCTGCGCGGCCTTTTCGGCGGCCTGAACGGGGAAACTCTCCTGGCCTTCATGCTCTTCACCGTCCGTAATCAATATTATGTCTTTATACTCCCGGCTTTGCTGGTCGAAAACCTCTGTTACAGCCTTCCGGATGGCATCACCAATCATTGTTCCTCCCCTGCTGGTACTCTCCGTTGAGATATCGGCCAAAGCCATTCTGACAAAGGCATAATCCTGTGTAAGCGGGCATTTAACCGTGCTGTTACCTGCAAAGGTTATTATTGAAATCCGGTCTCCCTGTAATATCTCGAGAAGGTCAGAGATTGCAATCTTCGACCGTTCGAGCCGGTTCGGCTTGATATCCTCGGCCAGCATCGAGCGGGAAGTGTCCAGCAATATTACGATGTCTCTTCCCTGGCGTTTTATCTGCTGGGGCTGTGGATTCCACTTCGGTTCGGTCAAGGCCATTACTATACTTACAAAGGCAAGAACGAGCAATAGAGCCTTGAACATTTGTTTTTTCAAACTCACAGAAGTATTAATCTTTTTGAGCATTTCATTGCTCGCCAACATCCGAAGAGCTTTGGCCTTGCGCCAAAAAAACCAGATGTAAGCCGGCAATAGTGCCAAAGGCACCACAAACAACAACCACAATGCTCTGTCATTTCCAAGATTCATAATAAACCTGCAAATTTCTTACGGTATCTTCCGGAACACAGTACAGCCTGCCAGGATTTCAAGAGTCAGCAGCACCAGTGCAGAAAGCGTCAAGAAACCGTAGCGTTCTGCGTATTGTGTGTACTGAATTGACTTTACATGTGTTTTTTCCAACTGATCTATTTTCTTAACAATATTCCGAAGCGCTTCGACATCATCGGCCCGACTGTAGAAACCACCGGTTTTTTCAGCTATTTGTTTTAATAATCCCTCATCAAGGTCCTGACTCATTGGCATTTTGTAAGTACCCATGATTGTCTTAATCGTTGTGTATGCCTGGGCCGAGCCGATTCCAATCGTGTATATTTTTATACCCCATTCTTTGGCCAGTTCTGCTGCGGCCAGAGGGTTATATTCGCCTACATTATTCCGACCGTCGGTCAGAAGGACAATCGCCTTGCTTTTTATCTTGAAGCCGGCCTGTTCTTCATTATTTGACTGCTCCAGTTGCGAATATCGTAATTGGGCATTTCTTCGTTCAATTTCTTCTTCAGCTTTTTTCAATCTTGCCGCCGCCAATGCAATAGCATCACCTATTGCCGTGCCGTCCTCGCTTTGCAATTGAACAATATCAGTTTTTTTGAGAAACTCAAGAAGGACATTGTGGCTAAGTACGAGGGGGCAGACCGTATCCGCATATCGTGCAAATGTAATCAAACCTATAAGATCGCTGCTTCTGCCGGCCAATCCCTTTTCACCGCCCTGAATGAAATCGGCAAGCACTTTTTTGACCACTTCCAGCCGATTGAGTTTCTCTCCGAAATCCATCTCGGCCTGCATACTGCCTGACCTGTCCACTACAGCCTCTATTGCCACTCCCTTAGTGGAGATTTCCGAAATAACCGTCCCTTTCCTGGGACGGGCGAGCGCCACAATAAGCAACACTAAACACATCAGCCTTGCTGCTTTAAGTAAAGGCCTGAGTCGCAGCCTCCATGACAAATGACAGTTCCGTATGTCAACCAGACTCGGAAACTTCACCGCCGCGCTGTGTTTCTTATTTAAGGCCGGATATACCAAAACCGGCAGTAATAAAAACAACAAAAATGCCCATGGTGAATATAACTGCATTTATGCAACCTCTGCTTCCACAGTTTTATTTTCTTGCAGGTTATCAGTTACGTCAATCCTGCTCTCGTCGGACTTCGTTTTCTCAATAAAGTCTTTGACTAAATCAAATGTCTGCTGAATCTGTTCAGTAGCCGGGCTGTGCTTTGCAAACTTCACAAGATCACAATGAGTAAGAAATTCTTCAAGGCTCTCTTTGTCCGATACTGAAAGCACTTCAGTGTATTTAAGCTCTGCTAAAAACTCCTCTGTTGTTCTTTCCGGCGCCCGCAGGTCAAAACGATGCTCAATATAATGCCTTAAGATACTGCTTATCCGCTCATAGAATTCCTTGATTTTCCCGGCCTCGACAAGGTTCTCTTCCACCAAAGCCTTCAACCTGTCATACGCAATCTCGTGAGCGGGCTTAAATATTCTGATAAGTTTAGCAACTCGCTTTCTTCTCAGCAGTATCCATCCTACCGCCGCCGCTGCGATACCGGCAATAATCAGCAGCCAAACCCACCAAAGAGAAGCCTTTTGTGGCATCTCAACCACGCCCTCAATATCTTCGATGACTAATTCTCCACGCTGCTCACCGAGGAGTGAAGTAACCTCAACCTCAATAGGCTCACTCGAAAGCTCATATTTCTTGTCTTCAACGCTGTTAACATCGTAAAACTCAAACGTAAAGGCGGGCACTTCGTACTTACCCGATAAAAACGGTTCCAGCCTGTATCGATAAGTGCTTACTATGTTATTGTTTTCATCGAGCTTGTTACCTAAATTATTCCAGTCAACAATACCGAAATTTTCAAGCACCTTGTCCACTTTCGGCATCTTAACTTCGTAGCCCGGTTCGATTACCGCTTCAAGCTCTAACAGCAATGTCTCGGCGATTGTCAATTTACTTTTATCTATACGCACGTGAACACTTAACGGCCCTCGCTCATACTGCTTGTCGATTTCGAATTCCGTCTTTTTGGCCGTGTTTTCCGAATGTTCCTTACAGCCTGCGCAAGCTGCGAGTAAACCGCAACAAAGCAGCAATACTAAAATACCAAGTTTTTCAAGAACAGCTTTTGCCATATATATTGTAATAAATACCTATTTTTGTAAGCTGGAAGAATCCGATTCGGGTTCGTTTCCCTTCGATGGCGCCAGAACAGAAGTGTGAATTATAACATTATATTTGTCCATCATTTGTCTGATATATTCCTGCTGGACATCCTGGCGTTTCTGTTTTGAAAGCATCATCATAACCTGCTGTCTGACCTCGTCGAAAGTTTTCTGACGCTCGTTTTCTTTAGTATCGACTTTAACAATTTCCCATCCTTTTTCCGTCTTAATTGGTTCATCCAGCAATGCCGGAGCCTCAGCGGCAAATATCTTTTTGTTAAGCTCATTGACATTGCCGATAACAGGAACATCAGAACCTTTTATAACATCGAGGTCAATCTTGCCGCCGTTTTCTTTCGTGTCTTCATCCTGTGAAAACTCCTTTGCCAGTTTGCCGAAGTCTTCACCATTCTTAATACGTTTGATAATATCTTTAGCTTGCTGTTCTTCGTTTACAAGAATATGACTTATTGTCGCCTTGGCAGGCTCAAGAAACTTGTCTTTATTCGCTGCATAATACGTTTCAAGATCAGTTTGCGTTATGTTGATTTTTGAAGCAAGCTGCTCATTCATCAATTGCTGGCTCAAAAGCCCCTGAGTAAGCTCATTCAAAAGTTTCTTGACCTCAGGTTTTTCGGCAAGCTGCTTTTCAAGAGCCTCACGATACAATATTTTCTGAGCCAGCCAACTCTGTAAAAACTGTTGTTTGGCCTGTGGATTTTGATACTGTTCGAGCATTTTCTTTTTCTGTTCGTTGTACTGTTCGGTGCTCATAAAGGCCGCTACAGAACTTAATTGATTGTCGAGGGCATTTTCAATCTGGGCGTCGAGATCAGCCAGCATGATTTTTTCAGCGCCTATTTCTGCTACTACTTCACCGCCCGCCTCCTGAGCCTTATTAATGCTTGTACGATCCATCAATTCGTAACGCAGGGCTGAAAATTTACCAAGCTTTTCAAAACAATCCTTTACGTGACTATTGATCTGAGGGGCCAAATCATCAAGTTTTGCAACGGTTTCACTGCGGTAATAAAATTCAATCGCATCGGCATAAAGACCTGCTTTCTCACGGGCCAAACCGGCTTGAAACATCGCACGGGCACGTTCGGTATTTGTCAAGCCGGCGTTTGCTATATAATCCTGCCAGGTATCTGCGGCCTGGTTGTATAAGTTTCTCTGAGAAAGCTTGGCAGCAAGCTGTTTTGTCTGTTCTGCTGAAAGACCGAGTGTCTGTGCTTGTTGAATAGACTCCCGAGGTTTAAGTACTATCAGCAGGTTAGTCAATCCTACACCTACCAGGATTAACAATAATATGACAGCAGTTTTGCTGGCAATGGACCCTTTTTGTTTTTTCTCCGGCAGCGAAAAGTTGAGTTTCTCTTCCATTTATATCCAAACTCCTTCAAATAATCACCGTTTATACAAGTGATAATTCTGCTAATTTAGTGCCGCTGATGCCGCATGTGGAAAAACTGAACCAAATCCTGGATATACGGTTTATCGGTGCTTACAGGAATACAATCGACATTAACCGACCTGAGCAGGCTCTTTAGCTCGTTAAACCTGCTGAGGCTCTTACTGTCGTACTGATTATGGAACTTCCTGCTGGAAGTATCGATGAGAATAAATTCACCGGTTTCGGCATCCTGAAACTCTATTAGTCCGACGCTCGGCATTGATATCTCAACCTTGTCACGGACTGGTACAGCTATAATATCATGACGTTTATTGAGCAGGCCGAGGGGTTTCTTGAAATCTGATTCAATAAAATCGGAAACGAGGAATACAGTGGCTTTCTTATGGATAACTTTGGCTATATAGTCCAAAGCAAGTGAGATTTTTGTTTTCCTTCTTGGCATTTTGAAATATAACAGCTCACGAATCAGCCGCAACATATGCCTGTTTCCCTTTTTAGGAGGTATATACAACTCTATCCTGTCGGTGAAAATCAACAGCCCCACCTTGTCGTTATTCTTAGCGGCTGTAAATGCCAGAACAGCGCAGAACTCGGCGGCAAGCTCGTTTTTCATCTTATTTACGGTTCCGAATTCTCCCGAGGCGCTGAGGTCAACCGCAAAAATTACCGTCATCTCACGTTCTTCTACAAACCGCTTTATATAAGGTTTACCCGTACGTGCGGTGACATTCCAGTCAATAGTGCGGATATCATCACCAGGTGTGTACTCCCGAACCTCATCGAACTGCATCCCTCTGCCTTTGAACACACTTTCATACTGTCCGGCAAAGCTGGCATCAACCGCCCGGGAGGTATAGATTTGAATCTGCTTGATTTTCTTTATTAGTTCTTCAGGTATCATGATCGCAGTACTCTGATGAGTTTACCTTCTTTATGGTACTTCGATATTATCGAAAACGGTCTTTATGATATCTTCACTGGTTTTATCCTCTGCCTCCGCTTCATAGCTGACAATCACCCTATGTCGCAGGACATCGGCGCCGATACTCTTTACATCCTGTGGGGTGACATAACCTCGCTGCTGTATGAATGCGTATGCCTTTGCGGCAATCGCAAGGAAAATAGTTGCTCTGGGGGATGCACCGTAATTGATGAAGTTCTCTATATCCAGACCATATTTCTTTGGCTCCCTCGTGGCACAAACTATATCAACGATGTAATCTTTTATCTTTTCGTCAATATATATTTCATCGACTACCGATCTTACCTCTGCTATGTCGGCCGGACTAATCACCGCTTTGATGTCGAAATTCTTACTCGTCATGGCCATTCTGTCGAGAATTTTACGTTCCTGCTCTTTATTCGGATAATCGATTTTAACCTTGAGCATAAACCGATCCAGTTGGGCTTCGGGTAATGGATAAGTACCTTCCTGCTCGATGGGATTTTGAGTTGCTAAAACGAGGAAAGGGCTCGGCAGGGGAAATGTTTCCTCTCCAATCGAGACCTGCCTTTCCTGCATTGCTTCGAGTAAAGCACTTTGGACTTTGGCCGGGGCCCTGTTTATTTCATCTGCAAGTATGATGTTGGCAAAGATCGGCCCCTTGCGGGTATAAAACTCACCATCGGACTGCCGGTAAATTTGCGTACCGATCAAATCAGCAGGCAGCAAATCGGGTGTAAACTGTATTCGCCTGAATTCCGCATTAATTGCCCGGGACAGGACCGTTACTGCCATAGTCTTGGCAAGGCCGGGTACGCCTTCGAGTAGTATGTGACCGTTGGCCAGCAATCCGACCAGCATCCGTTCGAGCATATAACGTTGCCCGACAATAACTTTTTCCAGCTCTGTCAGTAATGTCTGAACAAACGCACTTTTCTGCTGTACGAGATTTCCGATCTGTTTTACATCGGTTGCCATAGAATCTTCTCCTTCAAAATACCACCTGCATATAAAATATTCATCAACTGATAATAGTGATTTATCGTAACATTCGATTATATGAAAATTAAATATTTACTACGTTTTATCGTCCATAAAGTTCGTTTTTACGCAAAAAAACGTGGAAAATTCAAAATAATTTGCTGCTAAATTATTCCACATTTTACGAGAAAATTTCTCTTGTTATACATCTCAACAGCAAATTCAGGTTGAGTTCAACCATATTGATTATTCGTGATATTTATTTGGTGAAACATAAGGGATGGGCTTGGGAATGTTGATGAAGTAGAGACGTTCAACCAAACGACCGATAAAGGACTGCCTGACATCCTATCCTGGATTAATTTTTGCACATGACGAGTACCACCATTATTGCAATCTCTGCAACATATTGCTACAATTTCCATCATGAAAACGCCTCTTCAGGTAGTATCAACGGGCTTATGTTCGTACCGCTTAAAAAGCGATTTCTCATCAGTTATTCTTAAAAAGATGACAATAAATAGATTAAAAAGAAAGGCACCTACCTATGAAACCAGAAAAAAATAAAATGACACGTCGACGCTTTCTCAAGACCAGCACCCAGGTCACCGCTCTGGCAGGACTCTCTGTCGTCACGCAAGCATACGGAGCAGGTAACGACCGAATCCGCGTCGGGCTTGTAGGTTGCGGGGGCCGCGGCACCGGGGCCGCCCGAGATGCGATGATGGCCGGCCCGAATGTTGAATTAGTAGCTATGGGCGACATTTTCAGGACAAAGGTCGAGGGGAGCCTTGATCGGTTGTCGAAACTTAAAAATGACAACAAAGCGATTCAAAACAGCCTCAAAGTGAAACCGAGCCATTGCTTTTCGGGTTTGGATGCTTACCAGAAAGTGATCGACTCCGGCATTGACTATGTCCTTCTTTGCACGCCTCCTGGCTTCCGGCCGGAACATATTGAATACGCAGTCAAGAAAGGCGTGCATATCTTTGCGGAGAAACCGTGCGCCACCGATTCACCGGGCGTGCGCCGCATACTCGCCCTTGAGGATGAGATGAAGCGAAAGGGAATCGCTTTATTGTCCGGTTTCAACGGCCGCCATGTTTTTCATTACATCGACCTTGTCAAAGCCGTTCATAACGGTGAACTCGGTGATATCAAGGCCCTTTACGCCTACTTCAACACAGGGGATATCTGGTATCGCGAACGTGAAAGTGGGATGTCACTTCCTGAATACCATTTCCACAACTGGTTCCACGTTGACTGGCTCTGTGGCGACCACATCGTCGAGCAGCACATCCATAACCTTGACGCGTGCAACTGGATTATGCAGGCTCATCCCGTCAAGGCCTATGGGATGGGTGGTCGGCAGTATCACACAGACCGCGGCGGCAATATCTACGACCACTTCGCGGTCGAGTTCGAATACGAAAACGGTATTCGCCTGACCAGTATGTGCCGCCAGATCAAAGGGACGGACGCGAAGATTGGAGAGGAGATTGTTGGAACGAAGGGATTTGCTTCATTAGTCGGCCGCAATACCCAAATTACGGGTGAAAATGCCAGGGTTTTCAGAGAATACCCGGAACAGCACGAGAGCCATATGCAGGAGCATATTGATTTTATCGCGGCACTCAGGCGCGGTGAGATTCCGAATGATACTCGCTTTTTATGCGAATCGACCTTAACCGCTATTATGGGGCGCGAGTCAGCATACACAGGCAAACACGTAACGTGGGACGAAATTCTAAATTCCGACCTCCAACTGACTCCTCCAGATATTGCCAAATGGGATGGCTCTATCAGGCCGGTTCCGAAGCCAGGCATGCCGAGGGTGTAGCAGGTTGTGTAAAGATGAGCCCGCGCTCGGTTTTAATCCGCTGGTTGAAGCTGCCGGTCATATATAGAGGCATAACCGCCACCGCGGTTGCGACCCACCCAGAGTCTATAGTCAAGGTTCTGCCAGGCAGCCAGGTATCGTTTACCAACAGGCTGTGAGGCAGTGATGATGCCTATAGCGTCCTTTCCTTCCGGCGTGCGAAAACCTACAACCAACTCATCTCGGAAGTCTCCGCAGAGGTCGGCTACCATGAGCAGGTTGCTATTCGAGACAGGATTGGGCCTGACTCCCGGAACGGGTACGGCTACAGTACCATTGAAATTACTCAGAGCTGCACCGTTCGCACTTAGAAGCTCGCGCGTATTGTCCCCATCCCACTCAATAGGTGTATAACCATTCGGAAATGGGTCCAACAACAAACGTCCTGACGCCGAGAACATCAGGAGGTGATTATCATTATGACCGGCTCGGTTGGAAACGCACTCCATTCCAGGTGAAGCGTCCCAAATATCCGCACTCCAGCCGCGATGCCCATGGGTCCAGTGCGAATCGTCCTCCCGGTTTAGTTTCCAAATGACTTCCCCTGAGTTTGCGTCCACCATATAGACGCCCGCATGCATACTCGATTCTACAATATAAAAAACCTCCAATCCCGGTCGATTGGGCAAATGGTCGTGAATCGATACGATATCGGGATGTTGCCGGTAAAGGGACCAGCGCAGCGACCCGTCATGATTGATGCATGTGGTTCCGTCAAATACCTCCTGTTTTCCGTCCCCATCGACATCAGCCACTTCAATCTTGTGCCCGCCGCTGCCGCTTGTTTGCCCAAAACTTTTGAACTGCCACATTAGATTCAGTTGGGCATCATAAGCCGTGAAGATCTCGTTCTCATACAAACCGCTCTGAGTTACTACGGCCGGATGCTTCCCATCGAGATAGGCAATGGAGAGGTGAATTCGTGTGGACGAACCCTGGTGATCGGTGGCAATCGGTACCCAAGGCGTTTTGTGTTTTACATGGCCGCTCATCCCATCCAGAATCGCTGCATATACCATATCACCGATTTGCAGGCGCGTAATGACCTCCGCCTTGCCGTCTCCATCCATGTCCCAGACATTGAAGGGCACATTGTTAGCACTGCCGTAACAGTGGTCGTGAAAGCAGATGTCCTTACGCCAAAGGGAACGCCCGTACGATGTAAAGGCCTCCATTTGTACGGGAACGCCTGAATCCTGTGACATTTCGTGATTGCCGTTGTCCATACGGACCACACAGTCCAGGGCACCATCACCGTTTAAGTCACCAAAGATCGGAACCAGGGAACCTGGTTTGCAAATGGGAGTAAAGGCGGCAATGAGTGGCTCGCCTACAGTTCGAGCATCGGCACCTACCCATTCCGAACGTCTCATTTCCCGCCCCTTTGTATCCACCGGTCGCACATAGTATTGGTATCGGCTTCCCGGCTTTAATCCAGTATCAGTAAAATACGTTGCCCCACTTAGGGGAAGCTGGGTAATTCTTTGCCCACCGTTATTTCGATCCGATGCTCGGTACACATGAAACCGAACATCCTTGGCATCGCCCCGAAGGAATCCCCAGCTCAGAGCAATTTCACCGTTATCGCGTGACACCGCGCACACACGCCGTACCTGCACACGCCAATCGTGCCCTTTGGGTTCCCGCACCGGTCGGAATCCCAAGTCAGGATGTCGCAGACCTGCTGACATTCCCACACTGTACCCGCAGCGCAGATAGGCTGCACCCCGCGCCCACGAACCTCCCATCACGCTTTGCCCCTTGAACTCGGGATCCTTTAATCGATAGATCCATTTTTGTGTGGCGGGATCATTTCGGTTCAGCACCATCTGCCATACATTTCCTGCCATACAGTACAAGCCATAGCCATTGGCCCGGCCCCACTTTGCCGGGCGCAGATACTCCTGCCATGCATCAAATCGTCGGGAGCCCTGCGCATCGTAATTAGTCTGATCCGTTGGTTTATCATTACCCCACGGATAGCGAGGACTGTCCAGGCCGCCGTAGGCTGCATGTCTAAACTCTATGCCCGTTGGCAACCGGTATACGCGGCCATCCTGATCCGTGAGCCATTGCAGGTAATCTCGGACATCATAGCGATTGACAAAAATTACAGGATACCCTTCCTTGCCAACCGGGACCTGCCCGTTTTTCCAATGTAGTGGTGCAGCATGCCCGGTGGCATCTACAAAGACCCGGTATTCTGAATTGGTAACGGTGTGGTCCAACATTTCAAGGTCCTCTATACGAATGCGACCACCTTCGTACTGGTCACCTTTGATGAACACGAATCCCTCGGGAATCTGCCCCAGAACATCGAGTGATAAAACCCATAACAACAATATTAAAGAAAGTATTTTACTATTCATTGCGTACCTCACTAATTGCTTTCTTGCGGCTCTTATGTTATTTTCTGATTTTTTCAGGATTACGTTCGATTGCACGGAAACCCTGGTCACGACGTAGCGGGATAAGCATGCCGTCGCTTTTCTCAAGCCATTCAAACATGCGGCTGTTGAGTTGTTTAATCATGTCCTGGTGCTGCGGGCTATCGATGAGGTTGGTCATTTCTTCCGGATCGTTTTTCAGATCATAGAGTTCGTCAATATCCCAGATGCCATGATAGTGGATATATTTGTAGCGATTGGTCCGGACGCCATGTGTGGTTGGGGTATGGGGGAAGTTACGTTCCCAGTAGTATTCATAGAAGACGGCGTCACGCCAGGGAACCTTTTTGCCTTGCAGGATGGGCAGGAATGATTGTCCATCCATACGAGCTGGTGTTTTGAGCCCGGCTATATCCATGACGGTCGGAGCGATGTCAATGTTCTGGATAAGTTCTTCAACAACCGAACCGGATTCGATCATGCCGGGGCACCAGGCCAGGAATGGTACACGCATCGATTCTTCGTACATATGACGTTTGTCGATAAGTCCGTGTTCACCGAGAACGAAGCCGTTGTCACCCATATACATGACAAGGGTTTCTTCAGCGAGATTGTTGTTTTCGAGGTACTTGATAACACGGCCTATACTATCATCGACGCTAAGCAGAGTTTCACAATAACGGCGGTAAAAGGTATCAAAGTCCATCTGGCCATGATACATATAATCTACACCGTGCCAACTGTTGCGTTGTTCTTTGACCCATTTAGGTTTGCCTTTATAATTTTCTTCGGTATAAGCCATACTCCTGGGATATTCGAGTTTGACATCATCATATTTGCCAAGGTGTCTTTTGGCTGGTTCGAACATTGCATGAACGGCTTTATGGGAGAGGTATAGAAAGAATGGTTTGTTCTGGTCGCAATCATTTTTGAGCCAGTCGAGAGCGTAGTCGGTGAGTAGATCGGAGACGTAGCCCCGGCGTTTTACTTGTTTGCCATCGATGTTGAAGGTAGGATTGAAATATACGCCCTGACCTTTAAAACTGATCCATTTGTTAAAGCCGGGTCGTGGTTCATCGCTGGCGTGACCCATGTGCCATTTACCCATGAAGGCGGTTTGCCAGCCGGCTTTCTGAAGATCTTGGGGGAAGAAGCGTGTGCCTGCCGGTACTCGGGTATTATTGTCAACGACACCGTGTCGGTGAGCAAATTGGCCGGTGAGGATACTGGCGCGACTGGGCGAGCATAGAGCCGTTGAAACAGTGGCATTTTTAATATAAGCACCTTCGCGAGCCATACGATCCATGTTTGGGGTCTTAAGAAATTTGGGTTTATTAAGAAAGCCCATGAAATCGTAACGGTGGTCGTCGCTGAGGATAAAGATAACGTTTCGGGGTTTTTTGCGAGCATTGAATGAACGACGGGCAAAAGCACAACCGATAGCAAATGGAAATGCAGTTGTAGCCAAGCCCAGTGATTTAAGAAACTGTCTGCGATTGGTTGTTTTATCTGATTTTATCATCACGGCCACCTTGACTTAAGAATTTAATGAGACTGAAATTTATCACGAGGGAATTCCATACTACTATTAATGGTTCACCTACTTATTATCCGGAAGAACCCAAAATTCCTGGAATGACGTAACTTGAGATATTAAGTCTTTATTAATATATATCTTATAGAGATCGACAACCGTTGTGGGATGGGGGTTCGGTCCTCCAAGATCACACAGCCCGTATATGCTTTAACAATAAGCACTTACGTTGCATAGAATGGAGGCGGGGGGATTCGAACCCCCGTCAGGGCGTTTTTGTAAGTCCTTTATCAGCAGATAGATACAACTTAACCTCTTTTTACAAAGCGACTTAAAAATTCTCAGGGTTTATCAGAGTTTATCACTGTTTATCAGAGTTTTCTCCTCAAATGCTCCCGTATTACTCCCGCGAAAATCAGTCGTCAATGTCTATATTTATTTGAGTTCTGCCCGCCTGTTCTCTCGTCCGAAGCCACTTAGACACAGACTTCTCATTGAATCTCACGGCACTGCCAAGCTTTATATAAGGAATAAATTCGTAATGCACCCAGCGATATACTGTCGACCTGGATACCTGAAGTA
>CAZIAN010000051.1:0-5206 GCA_964537355.1 uncultured Pirellulales bacterium
GATACAGTACTTCATGGCCTTCACATTGTAATTTCAGGCCTCCTGGTACATCGGTAATACCTGCTCCACCGTTATTACCACCATCTATACCTGAATTCTCTCCGCCCCAGACCTTCTGGATTTTATGGTTCGTATGGGCTTTGACTCCATTGAAATAAATGGTCACTATTGCTTTTTCAGTTAGCTTTCCATCTTCGAATCTTGCGGCACGGAACTGGAAATCATAAGCGTTCCAATTTCCCGTACCGCGATAGGCATGGTAAGGCCCGGCTGCTTCATTAATAACGGCAGCCATTCCATGCTTGCCACTGTCACCGTCAAGAATTTGTATCTCATAACGATTCTGCAGATAGACTCCGCTGTTACCTCCCTTGTGGGGAACCATGAATTCAATGTGCAAACGGAAATCCCGATACTTCTTTTTGGTCACAATGTCCGCCGCTCCATACTTGCCTCCGGCAGCGGCAGGGTCATAGCTCATGAGTACCTTGCCCCGGCCAACGGGATCATCGATCAGTTTCCACTTGATAGGCAGGGAGGAACTAAATCTCGGCCCTTCCCAATAAGTCCATTTTTCATCCAAGAGTCTGCGAGTTCCATCGATGAGGACTTCAGCTCCCGGAGGCGGGGGTGCTCCAATACCTGTCATTCCAATAGGGCCGGTTTGGCTAATGGTATTACGCCATAATTGCAGCGGCGCCATGTCCCAGCTACGGGCAGTGACGATATCGATATCACCATCGTTATCAATATCTCCTGTTTTGGCTTTGTAAGCACTTGTTTTTGCGAGGAGTATTTTCTGCCAGGCAAGACCTTTGTCTTTATTGATAAACACACATATCTCAGGAGACTTTGTTCTAATCAGAGTAGCCGCGACTATATCTATATCGCCATCCAAATCCACATCCGCACCGCGAAGACTATGACAGTAATCGATAACGCCGACTTTGTGTTTGGTCCAGGCATCAGGGCCGGCTTTGGGATTATCCGATTCATACCATGCGACAGTAAAACCAGTCTTTTCCGAATGGGAAAGAATCACATCAGCTTTGCCATCATTATTCATATCTTTAACATCCGCCATGACGCTGTGATCCTGCCAGCCGCCGGTAATATCCTTATACCACATCGGGTCGATATCATATCGCTTCCAGGTATCCTTACGAGGATGCTCGGGATTTTCCAGCCAAAACCCATTCATCACCACATCGTAGTCACCGTCTCCATCGATATCACCAATCGTCATCCCTTCGCGTTCGGCATTATCGGTTTTCTTTTCAATCCAGGAATCAGGAGATTCCTGAAAATATACAGCAAATTTATGCTTTGTCCTGACAACTACATCCAGCTTGCCGTCATGATCCATATCGTGCACTTCGATATCTTTGACTTCACTGCCAATTTCAACAGTAGCCAGCTTATGTTCTTTCCAGCTCGAAGCAGCATTACCGCCGGGATTCTGATACCAGAACACACTGGCCTCGTTGTCGCTGCCTTTGGCCGTGACTACATCGTTGTCACCATCTGCATCCAGATCCACAACAAGCACGCCGTCACCGAATATATGGCCGCTATCGACAATGCTGTATCTCTGCCATTCGGGATATTTATACCAGCCGATTTTCCCATCGTTTTGTTTGCCTCTGTCACTCGACCAGGTATGAACAACGATATCATCGAAGCCGTCACCGTCAATATCGCCAATTGCGGTCCTGCCGCCGATATTTTTATCAATAACCACATGTTCGAAATCCATTCCATTCACGGCGCCGCCGATGAAGAAAAGAAAGGCGATTATCATTAGATTTAATGAAAGGATTCTGTGATACGCTTTTACCTTCGAAATCATTATATTTACCATTGCATTTCTCCTTAATTGGCTCAATTCGAGCATTCACTTGTTTATGTCAAAATTACTCCTAATGCCATTAAAATCGTCAAAATACCTCCGGAATTGTCACTTTTGCAATATTCGGTTGACCAGTTTTTTCTTCATGATTATTAACATTGGGCACCTCCTGCATGATCTATTATGACAGTAGTAAATTTTTATCGAGTATTCAGAGTAGTCTAACGAACAAGGCCCTTATAATCAAACACTTTGTTGCTTTCTGTGGCACTATAAGCCAAATATGTAATGACCATTGTCGCCCAGCATTATTTGGAATTCATCTGTTTTGAAGTGGTCCGATGTCCGCTTGAGCAAGCGCATCATGTGGCAAAATAGCAGGAAGATATGGTGTCAATTATGGATATGATGGCTAAACCGTATATGGCTCATGTGCTCTTTACTCGTTTGCCCAGACGCTGGCCCAGGCGAACGAGTGCCGGAGAGATGTCGAACGGATCGAGGTCTACCTCGATAATGCTAAAGCTCTCTCGATTGGCCAGCGACTCCTTGAGAGCCTTGCGTACATCGCCAACAGTGTACGTTACGAATCCCAGCCCACCACCCAGTAATTCCGGCACTTTGCTGAAGTTCCAATTAAGGATGTCATTGAAGGGCCCGTCCATTATCTGTCGCTCGGTGCTGTAGCCGTGGTTATTGAGTATGACAACCACAGGATTGAGGCCGAGGCGCAGCACTGTGGAAAGCTCTAAGCCGGTCATCTGGAACGCTCCGTCACCGACCAGCACCAACGGTCGAAGTGAACTGTCTGCCAACTGAGTACCAAGTGACGCCGGCACAGCAAATCCCATCGATGTGTAGTAAGCGGGGCTCAGGAACTCCGTCCGCTTGTGTATCTTCAAATCGACGGCGCCAAAAAGACAGTCGCCAATATCCGAGATGACCACCATGTTGTCGGTGATAAAGTCGTTAAGAATCGAAAACAGTACGCGTGTGGTGATTCGGTCGTCGTCCCGGGGATCGGAACTTAGTGTCAATTCCGGTTCCGGCAATTCTGGTTTTTGGCGGCGTTTCAAGGGCGACTCGATTAAGGTCTTTAAGAAACTGCGGAAAGGCACATTCTCAAAGGAATGGCGCCGAATCGAGGTCTTTTCCGAGGTTGCGTAAATGGTGCGGTTTGGGTCAAGGTGGGCCGTGTAAACACCGAGATTGATGTCGGTCATAAAGCAACCTAACATGAGAACGCAATCAGCAGACTCAACATACTGCTGTACATCAGTGCGTCCTACGGCACCCTCATATACGCCCAAATAGAGAGGGTGAGCCTCACTGATGACGGATTTGCCCAGGATTGTAGCGGCAACGGGAATACGTGTATTCTCCACAAGTTTGATTAGTGTGTCTTGCAGTCCGAATCGGTGGATCTCCACCCCGGCAAGTATCACAGGACGCCGGCTTCTGTTGAGCATCGTCGCAGCTTCGGCGATACACTCGTGCAGTGCCGCAGTGTCAGTCAGCTCGTCCAGACTCTGGTCACAGTGTTTGTGCGATTGAACAACATTAACCATATCCGAAGGCAATTCGATATATCCCGGCCGCTTATAACGCTCAACGGCGTGAATCACCCGATCGATTTCCTTATAGGCGGTAAGAGGGTCCTCAAGCGATGCGCTGGCAACCGTGATACGAGAGAAGATTTCATGCTGGGTGGCGAAATTGCGTACAAGATGATGTACCAGCGGCTTGTGTTCACGACCCTTTAAGCCAGGCGCGCCGCTGATGATAATGACAGGCGATTTTTCAGCATACGCCCCCGCCACAGGATTCGTAACGCTTAACCCGCCGACGCAAAACGTCACACAGGCCACGCCCATGCCTCTGAGCCGCGCGTAGGCGTCGGCGGCAAGACCGGCGGAATCTTCCCGTGTGGTTCCGATGAGCTGAATCGGGCTCTCTTCGATGAGACTGTAAAGCCCAAGGATATAATCTCCCGGCACTCCAAAGATATGCTTGACACCATGACGATAGAGCTGGTCAAGCAAGTACTGCCCGATAGATAATTTCTTAGCCATGACCGCCAACTTCCTTCGCAAAAACCGCGCTCGAACTCAACACAGTAAGATAGCTATGAGCTATGGGTATTTTCGGCATAAATCAAAAGTATCTTTACCCGTTAATCCCACTAACCGACCCGTCTGTAGTCTGAATAGCCGTATTTATGATATTATTGTATAGGCTATTAATAGGTAGAAAAAATACGGAAAACATAAATTCACTGATGCAGAATAATATTTCTTCATTTCTTCATGAATATATCTTTGAAAAGGGACATCATATTATTGCAATATGTAGAAGATTTCGGTATTCTTATGGTATTGTGAGGCTTGGTTCTTTTGCCAAGAATTTGATATGGGAGACGTGAGCCGAGATCTGAAAATTGAGATCGCCGAGCGCAAACGGGCTGAAAAAAGGGCGAAACACCTCAATGCCCTCTTGCGAGCTGTCCGCAATATCAGCCAACTCATTGCCAGAGAAAAGGATCGCGGCCATTTGCTTCAATGCACTTGTGAGTGCCTTAGTGAGGTTCGTGGCTACAATAGTACCTGGATTGTGTTGCTGGATGAATCCGGCAAAGTAACGTCAGCGGCCGAAGCAGGATTAGGTGAGGATTTCCAGTCCCTGAGAGATCGTGCCGAGAGTGGCGAGTGGAACCATTGTTCAGAAATGGCACTATCACAAACCGGAGCTTGTATAATCGAGGAACCAGCCTCTGTCTGCGGCGACTGTTTATTAGCCAAGAAATGTATTGGCAGGAAAGCTATTGTCAGCCGCCTGGAATATGGGGAAGAAGTCTTTGGCTTAATGGTTGCTTCTATCGACAGCGATCACGCCATTGATAAGGAAGAGCAGAGTTTGTTTGAAGAGGTTGCCGGAGACATTTCCTTCGCCCTGCACAGCATCCGGCTGGAAGAAGAGCGCAGGCTGGCAGAGGGGGCATTACTTCTCGAGCAGTCCCGTCTGGAAGCGCTGTTACAGCTTAGCCAGATGGCATCAGCACCGCTGAAGGAAATTATGGACTTTGCCCTGGAAGCTGCGGTCCGGCTGACAGGGAGCAAGATCGGTTACCTTGCGTTTATGAATGAGGATGAGACGGTTCTGACAATGCATTCCTGGTCGAAAACGGCCATGAAACAATGTGCTATTATCGACAAGCCGATTGTATATCCTGTGGATACGACCGGGCTTTGGGGAGAAGCTGTACGTCAGCGCAAGCCTATCATAACCAACGACTACTCAGCCCTTAATCCAATGAAAAAAGAATATCCGAAGGGTCACGTTGAGGTAGTACGTCATATG
>CAZIAN010000051.1:5306-18031 GCA_964537355.1 uncultured Pirellulales bacterium
TAATCCAATGAAAAAAGAATATCCGAAGGGTCACGTTGAGGTAGTACGTCATATGAACATCCCCGTGTTTGACGGCGACCGCATTGTTGCCGTTGCAGGTGTGGGTAACAAGAATACGCTGTACGACGAATCGGATGTCCAGGAGTTGAAGCTACTGATGCAAGGCATGTGGAGGCTCATTCAGCGAAAACAATCTGAGCAGGAGCTTAAAGATGCTCATGATAAGCTTGAAAAACGGGTGGAAGAGCGTACCGCTGCACTGGCCGGTGCTAACCAGGAACTAAAGCGGGAAATTGCCGAGCGCAAAAGAGCGGAAGAGGTGATTAAAGACTCCCAGGCTTTGTACTCGTCCCTGGTCGAGAATTTGCCCGTCCACGTTCTTCGCAAGGATATTGACGGTCGATTCACATTTGCGAACCAGTCGTTTTGTGACTTATTGGGAAAGCCGCTTGAGGAAATAACCGGTAAGACGGACTTCGATTTCTATACGGAAGAATTAGCACAGAAATACCGTAAGGACGACCAGCGAGTGCTGGAGACCGGTGAATTATTCGAGGCTGTTGAAGAGAACAAAAAAAATGGTGAGGTCCGTTATGTCCAGGTGATGAAATCCGCAGTGCGCGATGCCAGCAGGAAGATTGTAGGTGTACAAGTAATCTTCTGGGACGTCACGGACCGCAAAAAGGCGGAAAAGGATCTTGCTTACGAGCGTTTCCTTTTGTCGACGCTTATGGACAATTCGCCGGATTATATCTACTTCAAGGATATAGAGAGCCACTTTATTCGAATCAGTAAAGCACTGGCGGATTACTTTAACATGAGAGGACCTTCGGAGGCAATCGGAAAGACAGACTCAGACATTTTCGAACCGGATCGGGCCAGGCAGTACCTGGCCGATGAACAGGAAATAATGAGCAAAGGTAAACCTGTAGTGGACAAGGAGGAAGAGCAATCCTGGCCCGACGGTAGGGTGAGATGGGTTTCTACGAGCAAGGTTCCTCTGCGCAGTCCTGAAGGAGAAATCGTAGGTACCTTCGGTATTTCTCGGGATATCACCGATAGAAAGAACGCCGAGGTGCAATTGCAAGCGGCCAAAGAAGCTGCAGAGGTCGCCAACCGGGCGAAGAGCGATTTCCTGGCGACTATGAGCCACGAGATCCGAACTCCGATGAATGGCATTATCGGGATGATCGATCTGTTGCTTAGCACAAATCCCACTGACCAGCAGCGTATGTATCTTGATCTGGCCAGCCAATCAGCACAGACGCTTCTGCGGTTGATAAACAATATCCTGGACTTTTCTAAAATCGAGGCAGGTAAGTTTGAGCTTGAATCAGTCGGTTTCAAGTTGCGCGATACTCTCGGTGATACGCTCCAAACACTCGCCGGGCGCGCTTCTACAAAGGGTGTGGAATTGACATACCACATTCCCAACGATGTGCCGGATGACCTGGTTGGTGATCCGGGTCGCCTTTGTCAGATCATGGTCAATCTTACCGGCAATGCCGTCAAGTTCACCGAACAGGGTGAAATTGCCGTGGATGTGAAACTGGAATCACAAATCGATAACGAAGTGCGTTTGCATTTTAGTGTTAGTGACACCGGCCCTGGTATTCCACCGGAAAAACAGAAATTAATTTTTGAGGCCTTCCGCCAGGCCGATAGTTCTATGTCTCGTCAGTATGGAGGCACTGGTTTGGGATTGGCGATTTCGTCACATTTGGTTGAGCTGATGAGAGGACGAATATGGGTCGAGAGCCAGGTTGGAAAGGGCAGCACTTTTCATTTCGTAACGGTCTTCTCCTTGCAGAGGGACGCACCGATCAAATCGTTAACCGGGCCAGTGACTTTGCATGGGCTGCGAGTGCTGGTTGTGGACGACAACGAGACAAACCGGTTGATTCTTGAAGAAATGCTTAATAACTGGCGAATGAAACCGACCACTATTGACTCTGGCCAGGAGGCACTGATAGAGATGGACAGAGCCGCCAAAGCCGGCAACCCTTATTATCTAGCGTTATTGGATGGAATGATGCCCCAGATGGATGGTTTTATGCTGGCCGAGAAGATCAAACAGGACCCTGACCTGAGCCAGACCAAACTTATCATATTGTCATCGGCAGGGCGTATAGAGAGTAAAGCCCGTTGTCGGCAGTTGGGTATCGACTATTGCCTGATGAAACCTGTGAAACAATCGGAGCTATTGGACGCTATTGTAACGGTTCTCCGTGTTGCTACGGCCGACGAAACCTCCCAGAAGGCTACTGTTGGCGAATCTCCTGAAATTACGACATCCCTGCGTATCCTGCTGGCTGAGGATGGCTTAGTAAATCAAAAGGTTGCCGTGAACCTCCTCGAACAACGTGGTCATAAGGTCACGGTTGCCAACAATGGCCAGGAAGCCATTACGGCGGTTGCTAATGAGTTATTCGATGTAGTACTTATGGACGTGCAGATGCCGGCTATGGATGGATTAGAAGCCACTGGCATCATCCGTGAAAAAGAAAAGGAGTCCGGAGCACATATTCCCATCATCGCAATGACCGCCCACGCGATGAAGGGCGACCGTGAGCGCTGCCTGGAAGCGGGAATGGATGGATACATCGCCAAGCCGATCCGCGCAAAAGACCTTTATGAAACCGTTGAGGTCACGGTTGCGAGAGTATGCGGACCTCCGTCCCAAGATAACGGAATTACAGAAGTAAAAGAAATCATCGACCGAGATCAACTCTTAAAACAAATCGGAGGAAACGCCGAGAATTTAAAAGAGATCGTGGAACTGTTCGCCGTGGAATCTGAGAAGCTGACGACAAGAATGCGGGATGCGATTACGAACGAGGACCCATCTGAGTTGCAACGAGCCGCTCACACGCTCAAAGGTTCAATTAGTTTATTTGGAGTGAAATGTCCGGTGGCCTCAGCGCTCCGACTCGAAATCATGGGTCGCGACAGGAATTTGGCCGGTGCGGAGCAGGCATGGTTGAAACTGATGAAAGAAGTTGGGCTGTTAATACCAAAGCTCAGAGATATGGCGAAGTCTTAATGTGATTCCTGCAATAGCATGGTACATGGAATCTGCAAATGAAAGTGCTAATCGCTGATGACGATCCATTGTGGCGCAAGCTGCTAAGTCAGAACGTCCACAAGTGGGGCTACGAGGTTGTTACAGCAGAAAACGGCCTACAGGCCTGGAATATTCTACAGGAGCATGGAGCACCTCGGGTCGCCATCCTTGACTGGCAGATGCCTGAACTTGATGGCGTCGAGATTTGCCGTCGCGTTAGATGCAGCCTAAACCTTCCTTTTATCTATACAATCATTCTCACCAGTCGCGATACTCGTGACGACATGGTGGCTGGTTTTGAATCAGGCGCCGATGATTATCTCATTAAACCCGTGGACATGGATATTCTTCACAGCCGTTTGAGTGCAGCCGTACGGATTGTTAAGGCTGTCCCGCCGCCGCGACAAATCCCCGGCTATCAGTTGTTAGGGCGGCTTGGAGCTGGTGCCATGGCAACAGTGTACAAGGCGCGACAGCTCAGTCTCGACAGGATAGTCGCGGTTAAGATTCTTCCCAAGAAGTTTAGTAGCATGCCCGAATTCGTCGAGCGTTTCTACGGCGAAGGACGCGCAGCAGCAAAATTGAACCATCCAAATATTGTCGCTGCGCTGGACGTCGGCAGACATGCCGATGTTCACTATTTCATCATGGAATATGTAGAAGGTCACACGGTGCACGAGCATCTTGTCAAGGAAGGTCCATACTCTGAGGCGGATGCATTGGGCATTGCGACTCAGGTCGCGAAAGCCTTGAATCATGCTCACAAAGCCGGCCTTATTCACCGAGATGTAAAACCTAAGAATATATTAATCACAGGCGATGGTGTTGCCAAGCTGGCGGACATGGGCTTAGCGCGGGCCCTCAGTGACCGCGAAGCGGCAGAAGCCGAAGCTGGCCAGGCTTTTGGCACGCCATATTACATCTCGCCTGAACAAATCCGCGGTAAAGTGAATATTGATTTACGGGCTGATATCTACAACTTTGGCGCTACCCTCTATCATATGGTCACTGGTAGAGTGCCTTTTGAGGGTCCGGATGTTTCGGCGATACTACTGAAACATCTGGAAGAGCCTCTCGTTCCACCGGATCACATCAATCCCAAACTGACTATCGGTATATGTGAGGTCATAGAGTTGTGTATGGCCAAGGACCCGGCAAAGCGTTACGCAACCACTACTGATTTGATTGAGGACCTCCAGGCCGTAGCCAATGGTCAGTCACCTGTACAAGCTCACAAGCTCATCGATCTTTCAAAATTAACCGCATTGAATCAAACAGGCGATTTGAACGAATCCTTCGAAACACAAAGTGAAGGATCTTTGATCGCCACACCATTATTTTGGATAGCAGTTGTGGGTTGGTTCCTTGTTGTGATGCTGCTTATCGTGGTTATCATCCTCGCGAGCTGATCCCAGCGGTTGGTGTGAAATCGCTTTTCTGACTTTGTTCGGGACGATCCTACAGCTTATTGACTGCCAAGACATCGGATTGAGTAGCCGGATGAAATTAAATGTATTAATCCTATAATCCTTTTTGGTATAAAAAAGAGCCGGCTACTCTCTCAAGAAGCTGCCTGCCCTTTGTATGTTCCGGACATTTTGCTTCTTTCTGAGGTGATCTTTTGTTGCCTACCGGCGTGATATCAGTGGCGAGAGAATTTCTTTGCACTGGATAGGATTTCCAGCTATACTTACCATACGTGTATCCGGTGATATTGGGTATAAACATCAAACCTCGATTAAAGATGTCGAGTATGATAAGCACGCTCAACTGATGTTGGTATGGATTGAAGCCTCAGGATGTCTGTACCCGGATATGAGAAATGTAATGACTATGGTTAATAGATTTTACTCAGCAGGAGGTCAAGCATGCGTAAAGAAAAAAAACGGTTAAACCGGCGGCGATTTCTCAAAACCGCAGTGCAGGCCGGTGTCTGCCTGGCGGTGCCACAAGTAATCCCAGGCACAGCGCTAGGCAAGAGTGGCAGTGTAGCCCCCAGCGAACGAATCACACTGGGCGCCATTGGGATCGGTAATCGCGGCCGTTACGACCTGGGCTGCTTCCTACAGGCGCCTGATTTGCATTGCGTTGCCGTCTGTGACGTGCGGGGCGACAACCGCAAGCGTGCCAAGGACCAGGTCGATGCCCGCAATGGCAACAAAGACTGCACGCCGTACATCGACATGCGCGAGCTACTCGCCCGCGACGATATCGACGCCGTTCTGATTGCGACCGGTCCGAACTGGCATGTGACGGCCGCTACGATGGCAGCTAAGGCAGGCAAAGACGTTTACTGTGAAAAACCTTGTACGAAGAATATCGCTCAGAGTCTGTTGCTGGCAGATGTCTTTCGCCGCACGGCCCGCGTGTTCCAGGCTGGTACACAACGTCGCAGCCTACCCAACTTCATGTATGCAATAGAGCTAGCCCGGACCGGAAAGCTCGGCCCGCTGCAGACTCTCCATGCTCACCCCGGCGGCCTCGGAACCAAGATGAGCGGCTGGTTCCCGGCTGAGCCCGAACCGCCCCGAGAGGAAGTGGACTGGGACATGTACCTCGGGCCGGCCGCCTGGCGACCCTACACCCGCAAACTTATGAATGCCTTTCACTTCGAAAAAGGAGGCGGCCTGGTCGGAGGCGGTTGCCTCGAATGGGGTTCTCACTGTGTTGACCTGTGCCAGATGGCCAACGATGCCGACGACACGGCGCCGGTGGAGTATGAACCGGTAGGTGATCAACTTCACGCCCGCTATGCCAACGGTGTCAAACTTGTTCTGCGTAATGACGGATGGCTTCCAATGGGCTCGTGTCCGGTTCGTTTCGAAGGCGAAACGGGTTGGATCGAGACTGGCGACGATGCGGAGTTCGGCGCGAGTTCTCAATCGCTGCTACTCCGCAGAGGGACCAAGATACCAGGCTACCCCGCCGACTTTCACATTCGTAACTTCCTCGACTGTGTCAAGACGCGGGCCCTGACCCGGGCCAATGCCGACGCGGCATGCTGGGCGCATATCGCGTGCCATGCGGCTAATATCGCTTTGTACCTTAACCGCAAGGTCAAATATGACCCGAAAAAGAATGAGTTCATTGGTGACGAGGAGGCCAACCGGTTACGTTCCGAGGCCTTGCGGGAACCATGGCGAATATAGCGTCTGATCTTACGAAAGAAATAACCTAAATTACGAGGTAAATCATGATGAAAAAGAAACGATATTTCACCTGGTGTGTTATTCTCATTATTGTAGCCGCATCGGGCTTGACCTTAGCTCAAGATAGGCCGGGGCCGGCCACAAAGCTCAATCAACGCGACTTGATCGCCGTACTGAAGTCAGACGCCCCCAAGAGTGAGAAAGCCATCACCTGTAAGCAATTAGCCATCTATGGTACCGAACAAGCCGTCCCTGCGCTGGCACCGCTGTTAGCAGATAAGGAATTGGCGTCTTGGGCAAGGATTGCGCTCGAAGCTATCCCCGGTCCGGCCTCCGATGCTGCTTTACGCGATGCGCTGGGCAAGTTAGAGGGGCGACTGCTTATTGGAGTGATCAATTCAGTTAGTGTGCGTCGTGATGTTCGCGCTGTCAATACCCTTGTACAGAAACTCGACGATTCCAATGCCGGTGTCGCATCAGCCGCCGCCGCAGCATTGGGACACATCGGTGGCGAGCAGGCAGCCAAAGCGCTGACACAATCCCTGGCCGATGCGCCTGCCGGTGTTCGTTCGGCGGTGGCCGAAGGCTGCATTCTCTGTGCGGAGTGGTTCCTGGCACATGACAGGACTACCGAAGCCATTAAACTGTACGATACGATACGCGAAGCGGACATGCCGGACCAGAGACATCTGGAAGCAATACGAGGCGCTATCCTTGCCCGGAAGTCTGCTGGTGTGCCGCTATTGATAGAGCAGTTGCGATCAGAAGACAAAGAGAAACTCGGCATCGGATTGCGCGCAGCCCGCGAGCTTCCCGGTCGCGATGTGACTAAGGCATTAGCATCCGAACTGGACCGCTTAAGTCCGGATCGGCGTCCTTTGCTGCTGTTGGCTTTAGCGGACCGTAACGACTCTGCTGTAATACCAACCATTCACGAGGCGGCTCGCAGCAGCTCAAAGGACCTGCGCATCACGGCCATCAACATCCTGATTCGTCTGGGTGATGTCACGTGCGTGCCGATATTGCTGGAAGCCGTAACCGAGAACGATGCCGAGCTGGAGCAAGCAGCCATGGAAACATTAGTCAGACTTCCCGGCAAAGACGTGGATGCCGACCTGATTGCCCGCTTGCCACAAGCTCAAGGTAAACTGCAAAAGGTTCTCATCGAGCTGGTCGGTCAGAGGCAAATCAGTGAGGCCCTTCCTGCTGTCGTGTCGAACCTTTACGATATTGATGCCGGGACTCGCGGCGCGGCCGTACAGACAATCGGTATCATCGGCCAAGAGCAGCAGACGGCCGACCTCGTCAAGCTGCTTCAAAAGACCAACAGTTCCACGGAACGGGGAGACATTAGAAAGGCCCTGTTAGCAATCAGCGGCCGTTGCGGTGTGAAGTGCATTCCGCACCTGCGACCCCTGACGCAGAGCAGTGACAATGAAATCCGCATGATCGGGCTACGCGCATTGGCCATCATTGGTGGACCCGAGGCGCTGGCGGCAGTCAAATCCGCCATTAATAGTGCTGAATCCTCCGTTCAAGACGAGGCTGTGCGAATTTTATCAAATTGGCCGAACAATTGGCCACAAGACAGTGAAGCAGGACAAGCTCTATTGAGGTTGGCTACATCGAGTGAGAAGATGTCCCATCAGGTGCTGGGTCTGCGCGGTTACCTCCAGTATATACGCGGCACTAAGAAGCTAAGCAATGAACAAAAGGTGACCAGGGTTGTGGATTTGCTGTCCTATATCAAGCGTCCTGAAGAGAAGCGGCTGGCTATCGCTGCTTTAGGAGAAGCGCCGAGTTCAAGTGCTCTGGAGTTGTTGACGACGTTCGCTGAAGATTCGGCGGTTGTCGAGGAAGCCTATTCAGCAATGGTTCAAATTACCAGCCAGGATGTTCGCGGGATTTCCAAGGACCAGCGCCGGGGAGTGTTGCAAATGGTGGCTGAAAAATCAAGGAACAATGGCATCAAGCGGAGAGCCCGAAAGGCCCTTAGTGGAATTCGGTAAGCAGGCGTACCGAGGAATGCCTTATGTAAAACGACAGCGGCATGTCCGGCTAACCGCTCTAAGCGTGAAGTGTGCACTTTGGGCTTGAATTTAGTGGGGATGAAGTAGATAGCAATGATTCTGTTTTACCTCGACCAGTCCACTACTATGTTATCAACCAGTGTTCGACGACCATCATGCGTTAACTGACCGTTTAGTGGAGCGATGACTATCACAGCGGCCGAGTCGGCGGCAAGGGTAAGTGTGGTTGCATCACGCACATTGCGTTTGACGAACTGGTGGGTCACAGCATTGTAAAGGTCAGAAGCTTCGGAGCCAAGTCGCATCTCAAAGGTCCTGGCGGTTAAGTGTGGGTTGAAGAACAAGAACGTCGGATAGGCGGGCGCATGATACCAATCTGTGGCCAGGCAGTCCCAACGCAGAATACCGGGGACATTCGTCAGTGACACGATACCGCCGAGGAAGCCAACGTGGTTGCCCATATAAAGCGATAGATTGTGCGATGTCCTGGAGAACCACTTTTTCTTTTGGCTCAGATACTCTTCGGGCTCGGCCTTCGGCACTCCCCAGCCAAGACGTATCGGGTCTCCGGTTGCGTAGGGTCGGAAGGCGCGCCGGTCGCCCCATTCCCAAGGTGTAAGAGCTTCATAAAACAGCAGGCACTGAGGGTCCCATCGGTCCTTCCAGTCTTTGTGGTCCTGATGGTCCCAGTCCAGTCCATAGCCTTGCAGCAGCCTCGCCGAAGCAGCGGCATGCAGTGCATAGCGGCCAACGTCACGGGCATAGCGCGGGTCATAGCGCACTATCGGCACCAGCCAGGCCGGCGCTTGAAGTGTGCCCATCGAGAATGCGTGAAATCCCTCTTCTTTGCCGCCCCAATAGGCCCCATCAAGTCCATCGCAGGTGATGCCGCCAAACCTGGTACCGGCGGTAATTTTCCATGGCATGCGTCTGGAATCCCCCTCGCCGAACCACGTAGCCAACACCCGATTCATATCGAGAGAACATCCATACTCGGCATTAAGCCGGGCTGCTGTTAGTGGGCCCATCACATGTGTCACTTCATAACGGCCCGGATGATCGATGTGCCACTGCATCGCGGACCGCGCGCAGTCCAGCATCTCGCGGTTACCGGTCAGCACGGTTCCCATAAGGAGAGCCCATGCGACCGTAGGAGAGTGGCCCAGTCGGTTCATCGGCTCTGGCCGGCCGGCAGCTTTGCCGGTATCGAAGTTGAAGCCGAGAACATCGAAATCCGCCTGGTCCGGGCAGCCCATACCTTTGGCCAGGCGAAGAAATGCCTGGGCTGTTGTACGCGCCTGCGCGGCGAATTCTGGATCATCGGGGTACTGGCTTATGAGCATTAAACCCTGTGCGGCTGCCCAATAACCGTAGATGCCGGAGTGAATGACAGGCTGGCCCCGCTGGCCCGGACTGAGTCGGTATATGCCATAATTCGGGTCATACCAGTTCTTGGCGGCCTGAACGTAGTTGAAGCCATAGAGGTCGGCGGGATTCAGTCCAACGAGTTTCGCACCAATAACCGGTGCCAGACATGTGAAGGCCTCATCGCTCAGCTTGTGCCCGACGTACGAAGGAATCTTAAACTGATTTGAGCTTTTGTCCACCACGACTAAGGGATTGCCATCCAGCCTGGTTGCAGGGTCTAGGAGCAACTCATAGTACTGCTTAGCCACTTGCGGCCAGTCGCGCACCACCAGCGGCTCGGGCAATCGCGGCATCCGCCGCACGCGAGGGATAACTAATTGTTCTTCACCAAACGCGATTGTGACTGCAAGGTTCAGTGTAACCAGGATTACCAGCAATGCAGCCGGCCTGAATGTCATCAAGTGTGCAGCTTTCTTTGTCATGATAACTATTCCGAGTAATATTTTGATAACTCAGAGCGTCATTATTTACCGAGAGCCTCTGGAATTTCCTTAACAATACAATTCAAGAGTTGTACAATTAATTGTACGTAAACTGTTGAAAACTAACAAGTTCAAATTTTCGAGAAGGACAACTCTGCTGCGCATAACAATTTTTCCAACCTATGAGGCAATGTGATATGACGATTCAACGCGAATCTCGATCATTAAAAAAATAACTGTTTCGATTTATAGTTGATAAAAGGAATACCAATGAACAGTGATTGTTTATCATTTCGCATGTTTCTAATCGCGATCACATTGATTGTTGTTTTCGCTCCATGCCGAGCGGCGGATCTGAGCGATCTGAAATCCCTCGAGTCATGGCAAAACGTCGCCCCGGGCATCTGGATTGCCTCGCTGGGTGACATGCAGGGCGAGCTGCGTTATACCCAATTCGCCGCGGCGCCACCAAAACATGATGTGTTGAATCAATTTTCCAGAGAGAAGTTTCCGTTCTCACCGGGGGAAGTCACCTACCTTGTCACGCCGGACAACAAAATCATGATCCGTATCCCAACCGGCGCGGATGAAAAACTCTACGGGTTCGGTTTGCAACTGGACGGCATCAAAAAATCCCGGCAAGTCATGACGTTGAACGTGGACCACTGGAGCAAAGGCGGCGGCCGAACTCATGCCCCGGTGCCTTTTTACATCTCGAGCAAGGGCTACGGAGTCTTTTTCAATACCGCCCGTTTTTTGAAAATCTACAACCAGGTCGGAAACCGTAAAGATTCACCGCATAATCCCCCCGAAGTGGACCGCAATCCTCCGCAGGACGAGAAACAACCCGGTCGCTGGCAGTCCCAGCCTATGGGTGATGCTGTCGAAGCGCAAATCAACGGCAAGGGACTTGAGGTGATTATCTTTTCGGGTGATTCAATGCTCGATGTGGTTTGCCGATATAACCTCTACAACGGCGGCGGCGCGTTGCCACCGCTTTGGGGATTGGGATTCTGGCATCGGGTTCATGCTCGTTTCAACGCCGACCAGACACGCAGCGAGGTGAAGGAATTTGAAGACAAAGACTTTCCGCTCGACGTCATCGGCCTTGAACCAGGGTGGATGTCCAAATCGTATCCATGCACTTTCGAATGGCAAAAGAAACGTTTTCCCGATCCCGCGAAATTTACCCGGGATTTACTGGACAAAGGCATTCGTCTGAATCTCTGGGAGAATCCTTATATATCCAAGCATAGCCGTATATACGAAAAGATGTATCCGCTTTCCGGTTCTCACATGGTCTGGCTGGGAATTGTCCCGGACTACACCTTGCCCCAGGCCCGCCAACTGCTGACTGATCAACATTACCAGGACCACATCCGCATCGGCATCAGCGGGTACAAGATCGACGAGGTTGACGGCTACGACTTCTGGCTCTGGCCGGACCACGCTACGTTCCCATCAGGCGTTTCAGGTGAGGCGATGCGGCAATCCTACGGCCTGCTCATGCAGAATATGCTCTACAACGACCTGTTCAAGAAAAACAACGTGCGAACTTATGGCCTGGTCCGCGGCAGCAACGGGGCGGCGTCCGGTTATCCGTTTGCCATTTACAGCGATTCCTACAGCCATGAGCAATACATCACCGGCCTTTCCACTGCCAGTCTCGCCGGCATCCTCTGGACACCCGAAGCACGATCGGCCCGCACCGGCCGCGAATGGTTGAATCGTATGCAAACCGTTTGCTTCTCGCCCCTGGCCCAGCTCAACGCCTGGTCGTCCGGGAAAAAACCCTGGAGTTACGGTGACGTGACCGACTCGGTTCGTGATGTTATCAAACTGCGCATGCGTCTGCTGCCTTATCTCTATAGCGCTTTCGCGGATTATCACTTCAAAGGCATTCCGCCGATTCGGGCGATGATTCTGGAAGACGGATTCGGCGAGCTTGAGGCGAAGGTCGTCGAGGGAAAGCTCGACAGCGAAACAAATACCTATGGGAGAGGTAAAATCATTGAAAAGACCGACCAGTTCATGTTCGGCCCGTCCATTATGGTGGCGCCGTTTTACGAAAGCCAGTCTCTCAAACGCCAGGTTCAACTCCCTGCCGGAAACTGGTATGACTTTTACACCGGCGATTTTTTAGGTAACAACAAAACCATCACCGTGACCGCCAAATATCTGGGCGACCGCATTCCACTTTTCGTCAAAGAAGGCGCCGTGATTCCGATGCTGACTAAGGCGGTGAACCAAACCGACAAGGCTTACGGCCATCCTCTGGAAGTACGATTCTACGGTAAAACCAACGGAAGTTTTACCCTCTATGAAGACGACGGCAAGACCTTCAATTACGAGAAGGGCCAACATCGCACACGAAATCTGTCGGTTAGTAAAGATCAGACAGGCCAATTCAAATTGACCGAAAAGATCACAAAAAAGGACGGCCCGATTATGTTCGGCGCGATTGAAAAGCTAAACGTCATGACCAAGTAACGGTTGAATTACTGGAAAATCCCTTGCATATACGACTGAGCGTCATTTGTGACTGTTCCCATTTTTCTTGGGTCCTATGGTGTCACGACTCGGTTATAAATACGAACGTCGTCAATCAGGCCGGACCAATATGTTCCGGGTT
>CAZIAN010000052.1:0-17791 GCA_964537355.1 uncultured Pirellulales bacterium
CCTGATGGGAGACAGGTATTACCCGGGAGGAGCAAGTCCATACTCCACTAATCAGGAGCAGGCAAGCGCCCCCTCCAGAAGCACAAGAGGCTCCAGAGGCTCAAGAGCTGCCATTCAGCCTGTTGAGGTGGATATACTTGCCGACCCGAACGAGATTAAAGCCAGGATCAAGACCTTTGCCGGACTTCAAAAGGCATTGGATGATGTGGCCGTCAAAGGCCAAAGTGAAACGCGTCAATGGGAGCAGACAAGATACGATAACAGAACTATGTTAGTGAGAACTGTACAAAAGCAATTCGAAGATGAGATGAATTTAATACGAACAGTTTCTGTCAGTGAAAAAGCCAAAAAAACAACAGAGGCAATTGACAGCACATTGTCCTTAAGACAGGAACGTTTCAAAGTAATCAACAAAGAGCTTTTGGCTCAGAAAAGAGAGGAAAGAGAATCACAGCAAACGTCAACACGCTCTCGCAGCCGAGGCCGAACTTCCACCAGAGGTTCAACAAGAGGAGGATACGGTACACAAAACGAACAATACGATAGCGCTGATAGTTATGGAAGAAGTTCTTCAGGTCCTTACGGTCGCGGCAGCACATCAACCAGAATGGGCAGGTCGGGCGCAATAAGGCCGCCATCTCAGCAGGCTGCTCAGCCGGTTGACAGGGAAGCTGAAAATGAGTCACGTCAATGGCTGCAGGCAAGCTTTGAAGACAAATCAGACCTAGCCAGCGCAGTCAACGAGCAAATCCAGTTAGAGATTACTTCTATAAGGGATGTTGCTGTTGAAGAAGCAGCGAAAAAGACCACAGCCGCAATTGACGGCCTGCTGCTGGCCCGAAAAATGCGCCATGACGCATATTTGCTCAAAATGGAAGAATTACTGCAAACGCAACAACGAGCCCAGGATCCGCGCACCACGGGAAGATATCAACAAAACACCCGCTCTATCAGAGGGGGGGCAACCAGAGGAGGTACAACAGGCGGGTATCAACAGGGCAGTCAATCCAGGACCCGCCGTCGGCGCTGACAAGGATGTCAAAGCTATTAGCTTCAAAAGTCGCGATAGTAACAGGGGCCAGCCGGGGCATTGGCAGAGTTATCAGTATTGCATTGGCACAAGAGGCCGCAACGGTCGTCTTAGCTGCACGCTCAACCGAGAAATTGCAGGAGGTCGCTGAGGAGGTAACCAAATCAGGCGGAAAACCGGAGATTGTCGTTACTGAGCTGGCCGAAGAAGAATCAATCAAGAACCTCGTTAAGGCAACGAATGAAAAGTTCAGTCGGCTCGATATTCTCATCAACAACGCAGGTGTTACACACTCGGCACAATTAGAGCAGACTGCCACCGAAGACTGGCAGCGCTGTATCAACGTAAACGCACGTGCTCCTTTTATCCTTTGCAGAGAAGCCCTGCCCCTGTTAAAAAAATCTCATGCAGCACATATCATCAACATAGCGTCGGTTGTAGGCGTAAAAGGTTATCCGCTTCAAAGCGCCTATACTTCCTCCAAACATGCACTCCGCGGGATGACGATATCATTGGCTGAAGAGCTTAAAGGCTCGAACATCCGTGTACATTTACTATGTCCCGGCGGTGTGGATACTGAAATGGTAGGTTCGGTTCGGCCGGATATAAAAAAGAGTGAGCTGATACACCCCGAAGAAATTGCCGAACTGGTTCTCTACCTTGTTACGCATAAAGGCAATGCCGTCATAGATGAGCTGCACATTCGAAGAGCGACCTCAACACCGTGGTTTTAGCCGGAAATTACTATGAGAGCAGTAATACAACGAGTCTTGCAGGCCGAGGTTACAGTAGAAGGCCGGCAAGTCGGCAAAATAGAAAAGGGCCTGCTGGTTTATCTCGGCGTCGGTAAAGAGGACACTGTAAAGGACGCCCAGTTTATGGCCGACAAGCTGGTGAATCTGCGTATCTTCGCAGACGAGGCCGATAAAATGAATCGAAGCGTGCAGGACGTTAGCGGAGCGATTTTATTAGTCAGCAATTTTACTCTTCACGGTGATTGCCGAAAGGGTCGTCGCCCCGGCTTTGACGCCGCTGCCGACCAGAAACCGGCAAAGCAGCTTTACGAAAGAGTAATTGAGCTAATTACCGAACAGGGCACAGCAGTCGAAAAAGGGGCATTCGGTGAGTATATGCATATCAGCAGCATCAACGACGGCCCTGTAACATTCTTACTTGACAGTAGTCGCTTATTTTAAATCTATCAATTATATAGAACCTATGAAAGCCCATTCCAATCGACCGTCATAACTGTAATATTGTCGTACCCGCCAGCAGCATTGGCAGCATCAACAAGCGCTTTGCAGACAGCCTGAGATTCAGGTTCTTTTTGTAGAATCGCAGCGATATCGTCATCATCTATCAGGTCCGTCAAGCCGTCGGTACACAGAAGCAGCCGATCATTTTTTTTGAGAAGGAAAGAACGTACATACGGACGTGGTTTTTCTTCCATACCGATGTATGACGTTATCTGTCCCCGGGCCTCGTGGTTTTTGGCTTCTTCGGGTCCTATCAGCCCCTCTATCACAAGGTCTGATACAACTGAATGGTCGCGTGTTATCTGCGAGAGCCGGCCTTTTCGAAAAAGATATGCCCTGCTGTCGCCAAGGTTGGCCACAAAACAGCGTTTGTTTCTCAGAAGGATTGTAACGAGCGTTGCACCCATATCCTTGAATCCGGTCTCGCTTGTACCTTCCAGCCACAACTGCCTGCTTTGTTCTTCAATAGACCTGCTTAGTAAAGACTTTATTGTCTTTATGCTGCCGACTTTCAACTTGTCAAGGCTGGTCTCAAGCATTACCGGCAAATCCTCGATGACAATCCTGGACGCAATTTCTCCTCCTCGATGTCCGCCCATACCGTCCGATACCACAAACAAAGCCAACTGCGGCTCGGCCAGGAATGTATCCTGATTTTCCTCTCGTACCTTACCTATATGAGTAGCCGCCCCCCATGAAATCGGCAAAGAGGGCTTTAGAGTATAATCGAGATTCTCTGTCACTTGGAACTCCTTATTTTCCAGTTTGCTTAGCCTGTGAGATTTTGTTTGCACCAGGGGCAACAACGCCAAAAAGTTGAATCTACAGACCACCCGCACCGACTGCATATTTCGGGAAAAGGCCGGAGCTGCCAAAGCTGTCGGATTTTTCGACGGCACCAGGGGCAATACCGCATGAAACGCATTAGCTTTCCTTTGCAGTATTTACACTTTGCATGGTATCGGATGCCGGTTTTTATCTCGGAAGGGTGAGTCTCAAATCCCGAACCATAACACCATGGACAATAATGCCATTCGTACAATATCCCTTTATGGCAGCGTGGGCAAATTCGGTCGAACTGTGTGGTTGTATCGAAACGGTTTCGATCGGTACCGCACCATGGACACAGCAGCATACTTTCCGATATCGGCTCGTCGCAATTTACACATCTAAAGACAGGATTCAAAACCTTACTGTACCGCTTCAGAAAAGCACCGCGTCGAATTTTTTGCCAATCGAGTTTTTTTCTGTCTGCGTTTTTCAAAACAAAAGCTGTTTGCAGGTTTTTGGGCAGTGACTGGGACAACGCCGTGAGCATTTTTTCCGCATTCGCAAAACGTTTAGTAGGATCAACCGCAAGCGATTGCTTCAAGAATTTAACTATCGATAAATTAGTTCTCTCACGCAGGCGTTCATAACCTCTTGTCGGCCAGTGAAAAGGCCATCGAGGCAAAGTTCCCGTAATATATTCGTAAAGTATCAACCCAACTGCAAAACAGTCGCTTCGGTATGTGGGGTAGCCGTAAGCCTGCTCCGGTGCGACATATCCGGGAGTCCCGAAATCTTCTATAGTTTTCATACGGCCTTTCAGCTTCATACAAATCCCGAAATCCCCAAGTACGGCCCGGCCGTTCGGAAACAGAAATATATTGCCGGGAGTGACATCACAATGCACCAGACGGTTGCGATGGGCATAAGCCAGTCCGTCAAGGACCTGCATAATAATTGAAATTATTCGTCGCACAGACATGGGTTTGGAGCAATCATCCAGAGTGCCTGCCGAAATTTCAGTTGCCAACACCGCATGGCCATCAATAATATCGGCGTTTTTGACAGGCATTATATGAGGATGACGCAATTTTGCAACGAAACGAATTTCACGCAATAATTTCTGGTTGTCACGCAAACCGTTAAGGCCCACCAGAGGTATCTTCAAAGCTACCCAGATACCCTCCACGCTGTCTCTTGCTTTCCAGACTTCGCAGGTTCCGCCTTCACCGAGGCTTTTAACCAGACGATATTTACCCAATCGCTGGCCACGAACCAATCGCAAACATGTACTTCCGGAAGTCTTTTCTTTGTCTATAACCGTTGAATCAGCCATTTTTCTTTTTCTCTGTAAATGCCGAAAATAACAGTTCGTATCGGTAATATTGTATCGGTAACTTACTAAACAGGGAAAAAGAAATTATAAGTAAATCAGCTAATTTCTACAAATAAATGAATAGTTCTTTTAGGTAGTAAAACGAGCTTTGAATAAATATTGAAGTCAGCAATATCAATGACGGCCCTGTAACCTTTCTGTTAGACAGCGGCAGGCTCTTATCGAAACATCTGCTTCTGTATGGTAATAACACACAAATATCACTTGACGAATTGGCTCAGCATCCATAAACTCTCCAGTTTGCTTAAGTGTTGTTTTTAAGGAATCACCGCAGGTGGAAGAAGCTATCGCAAAAGCTGGTGCATTGATTGAGGCGATGGAGTATATCCGTCAGTTCCGTGGTCGGATTGTGGTCGTTAAGCTCGGCGGGAGCATCCTCGACGATACCGCTCTGCAAAAAAAGCTGCTGACCGATATCGCCTTTATGTCAACGGTCGGGATGCGCCCAATCATCGTTCACGGGGGCGGCAAAGCCATTACAAGAGCGATGAACAAAGCGGGCCTCGAGGCCGTATGGGTGCAGGGCCGACGATATACGGATGAGCGAACGTTGACAATAGCAGAGCATACGCTCGTGCACAATATCAATACTCCCATCTGCGATATGCTCAATGAGTCAGGTTGTGAATCGATGGGACTTCATTCGCTGAGCAGTTGTGTATTGTTTGCCGAGTTGCTTAGACTAACCGGCGAAGATGGCCGAAAGCTTGACCTCGGACAGGTCGGACAGGTTACGAATGTAAACGGACAATTGTTAACAAAACTTTGCTCAGACGGGACCATACCGGTCATCGCCTCGGTAGCCAAAGATAAGGCCGGCGGAAAGCTTAATGTAAACGCCGACAGCGCCGCGGGCAAAGTCGCTGCCGAAGTTTGCGCCGAAAAGCTTGTCGTCGTAAGCGATACGCACGGGATACGAACCAATATCGATGACCCGGACAGTTGGGTTTCGAGCCTGAATGAAACACAGATTAAGGAAATGATAGATGAAGGTATTATCACCGACGCAATGTTCCCGAAGGTCGAGGCCTGCCTGACAGCACTGGATGCAGGTGTGAAAAAGGCACATATCATCGATGGGCGAATTGCCCATTCGCTATTGCTCGAAATCTATACAGCTAAAGGTATCGGGACAGAAATAATCAGGAATTGAGAATTAGAAACAGTGCTTTTATCAACGAAGCACAAGAGGTGAGATTCAAATTATGACTACACAGGAGACTATTGATTTGTTTAATAAATACGTTATTGCTAATTACGGTCGGTTGCCTCGCGTTATCGTCAAGGGCGAAGGTTGCTACATGTATGACGTCGATGGCAATAAGATACTGGATATGTTCCCCGGCTGGGCCGTCAGCGGGATAGGGCATTGTCATCCCAGGGTCGTTGAGGCGTTACGCAAACAAGCCGGCGAGCTTCTGCATATAGATAATACCTTCTATTCCGAGCAACAAGGTGAATTAGCCAAACTATTAAGCGAACGGGCCTTTGGCGGCAAGTGTTTCTTTTGCAACAGCGGCGCCGAGGCCAATGAGGCCGCATTGAAACTGGCACGTCTACACACCTCGCAGGAAAAATATAAATTCATCACCGCCGAGGGCAGCTTCCACGGACGAACCTTCGCCACGGTTACCGCAACTGCTCAGCCGAAGTATCACGAAGGCTTCCTGCCGTTGCTGCCGGGCTTTGTTTACGTACCGTTTGATGATATTTCAGCACTGGAATCGGCTTTCAGTGACGAAGTAGCGGCCGTTTTAGTTGAGCCTATTCAGGGTGAGGGTGGAATAAACGTTGCTACCGCCGAATATCTTCAGGCAATTCGCCGGCTCTGCGATGAAAAAGGTGCGGTGATGATTTTAGATGAGGTCCAGACCGGGATGGGCAGGACCGGAAAATGGTTCGGATACCAGCATTTTGACGTCGAACCTGATATTATAACGATGGCAAAAGCACTTGGCGGTGGTGTTGCCATAGGAGCCATGATGGCCAGGGAAGAAATAGCCGCTTCTCTGGTGCCCGGCAAACACGCTTCAACATTCGGCGGTAACTGTCTGGCCTGTGCGGCCGGTGTGTCGGTTATTAAAGCAATAGAAGAAGATAATCTTCTGGAAAATGCCGCCCAGTTGGGGCAATATATTAAAGACAAGCTCGAACAGTTGAAGCAAAAGCATTCTATCATAGACAGTGTCCGCGGTATCGGCCTAATGATTGGCGTTCAACTGAACGGCCCGGGCAAAGAAATAGTCGATAAATGCCTGGAGATGGGTGTGCGAATAAACTGCACTAATAATACTGTTCTGCGGTTTATGCCACCAATGATTGCCACTAAAGACCAAATCGACCAGGCGATTGAAATTCTTGATACTGTTTTGAAGGATGGTGAATAATGAAACATTTTCTCTCCATAGAAGATTGCCCGAAGGACCAGCTAAAAGAACTTCTGCGGTTAAGCGCCAGGCTTAAAAGTTTATATAGCTACAAAGGGGAGGACTTATGCCTTAAGGGAAAAACTTTAGCTATGCTTTTCGAGAAGCCGAGCCTGCGAACCAGAATCAGCTTCCAGGTGGCCATGTCAAACCTTGGCGGTATTGCAATCTACGTTAAACCCGAAGACATCGGCGGCATTGGCAAGCGCGAGCCGATCAAAGATATTGCAAGGGTCCTGAGCCGATACGTGGATGGTATCATGGCACGAACCTTCGAGCACAGCACCGTTACCGAGCTGGCCGAATATGCAACAGTCCCGGTAATAAACGCTCTGACGGACTTCACACATCCTTGCCAGGCGATGGCTGATGTGTTGACTATCAAAGAACATTGTGATGACTTCGAAGACAAAAAAATAGCATTTATTGGTGACGGCAACAACGTTGCTCGATCGCTGGCCTTTGCCTGCGCAAAGCTGGGCATGAAAATGATCGTTGCCTCTCCGGCCGGTTACGAACTCGATGCCGAATCAATAGAAAAGGCAAACCAGCTTTCAGCCGATTGTGTCCGTCAAACAAATGACCCGGGCGCCGCTGTTCATGACGCCGACATTATCTATACTGATACATGGGTCAGTATGGGCCAGGAGGATGAAAAGCAAAAACGCCAGGCCGATTTCGCAGCTTTTCAGGTCAACGCCGAATTAGTCAAGTCCGCTCCGGATAACGTCAAAATTATGCACTGCCTGCCGGCATATCGCGGCCTTGAAATCACCGACGAAGTCGTCGAATCACCAAATTCGATTATGTTCGACCAGGCCGAGAACCGACTGCACTTCCAGCGGGCATTGCTGAAAAAACTCCTGAGCTAATCGAATAATGGACGACGAATATTTACCAGATTACATTAAAGAAAACTACGAAGTTTTCGATAGATTCACATTTGATTATCTTTTCAAAAGACTCTTATCTGATGGTTATGACAACGAAGAGGCAAAAGACATAATACTGTATAAATGCGCACTGAGTACGTTAGTAATGCAAGAAAGGCTGTACAACGAGTATTATTTGGAAATATCCGAAGAGGATATAATAGCTCCTGATCTTCTTGATATGTACAAAGAGGCATTTAATAAAGCCGTGTTTAACAAAAATTAGGGTGGTTTCTCTTCCGTATCTTATGTTTGATAAGAAAAAAATTCTTGTTGCCACTACTAACATCGGCAAAATTGCTGAATTGAAAGCTATGCTCGATTTAGATGCTCAGTGGCTTGACCTCTCGTATTACCCTGAAATAGAAGAAATAGAAGAGAACGGCCAGACTTTCATCGAAAATGCCTGTAAAAAAGCAATCGGTTACGCCAGAGCCACAGGTCAGTGGACAATCGCCGATGACTCAGGCCTGGAAATCGATGCACTCGGCGGTGAACCGGGCGTAAAATCAGCACGTTACTCCGGTGAAAAAACTATAAATGATGATGGCACTCTAATTGACCATCGAAACATTGCCAAGGTTCTGGAGGTTCTCGAAGGAGTCCCGCAAGCCAAAAGAACGGCCAGATTCTTCTGTTCTCTGGCCCTGGCAAGCCCTGAACAAATCTTAATAGAAACCGAGGGAACCCTGGAAGGTCTGATAACAAACAAAGAGATCGGAAAAAACGGTTTTGGCTACGACCCGATTTTTTTTGTGCCGCACCTGAAAAAAACCGTCGCCCAATTGACTCCCGAAGAAAAAAATGAAATCTCACACCGCGGCAATGCAATCAGAAAGCTAAAACCATTACTGACAGAGTTATTGAAGAACGATGGATACACTCAGTAGAGTAACCACTGATAGGCATACAAATCCGGCGACTGTAGTAATTTGACGAAAGGAATCATCTATTCTTGCATTTAAGGAGCACGACAACGAGATGAGAATACTTAGTCTGTCTCAAGCGATTATCCAGGCACATAAAGGCCAAATCACTACAGAAAGCTCCCTCGGCAAGGGAAGCACTTTTACCATTTTCCTTCCCCGCATATTTGACACGAATTAAACAAACCTCCAACAATTGCCAAAAAATAATCTTACGGTAAGCTTGCGGTCAACAGCATTTTTTATATTATACAGTTTATGTTGTGAAGGACCACAAACACATAAATCAAATGGGCCATTAGCAGTTAAGGCCGTGAAACGAGGCTGTTTGAGTAAGATGTTTAAGAAACCAACAATTAGCAGAAATTATTTCAAAAAGGGCTTCCAGGACTGGATAAGGGAATTTCTTGAGAATAAATATCTTATCCTAATATCTCTGGTAATTGTAGTCATCGCAACTTTTCTGGATTACTACTCAGGAGTCTATGTTTCCTCGACACCCGGTGTTATCGTCCCAGACCTGGTTCTGGATCATATTGGCCCTGTTAACATAGATTTTCTTTTTGTTTATGGTTATCTCATACTCGTTTTTACGTTGTTTTTGTATCCGATAATCTTTCATATAAGAAAGCTGCACATTGTAATCAGTCAGTTTAGTATGCTGGTTATAATCAGGTCCATTTTTATGGTTTTTACGCATCTGCAAAGTCCTGCCGATGCAATACCAATAAGCTTTCCCTGGATTTTTAAGGGACTAAGTTTTAAAAATGACATGTTTTTTTCGGGGCATACAGCTATTCCCTTTTTAGGATTTTTGCTGTTCAAAAACAGCAAAATAAGATTTCTCTTTCTCGCAGGCTCGGTATTTCTGGGAACCGCCGCCTTATTAATGCATGAGCATTATAGTATAGATGTGTTTTCCGCATTTTTTATAACATATTGTTCTTACAAAATCGGCTGGTTTTTCATCAAGAAATCAACTAAGGATGTCAAGAATTTATCACTTCCATGAATCTTCTAACCGATTCGTTAGTTTTCCATGCCGGCTGAAAGCCTTTGAACATCCTGGCCTTTTCAATATCTTCCTTTAATTTCAAATGATACTGACTGACATGATGAAAGTACTTGTGTTTCTCGCAATAATCGGCCAAATACTCCTGTTCTGTTTGGCCGGGCGTTGGTAAGAATAATGCCTCTTGCTTATCTAGTTCCGCCAGATCCATCATTGTCGTATATCCCGAACGAGCAATTATGAACTTTGCACGATTCATAATATTTTCCTGTTGCCTCTTATTTAGAAAACTATACAATTCGACGTGATCGCAGGAAATACTCAAATTATCATCGGGATTTCCCCCTGCAATTATAATTTTCCCCTCTAATTGACTTGTATTAGAGAGTATTCTTCTCTCAAGTATTGATCTTTGCGGTTCCGGCCCCGAGAGCGAGACGAAGTAATCGATGTCTTCCTCGACGTCTAATTTTTGTAAATGAGAAAGTATGCCTATATATTTTATTTTATCCTGGCTTATATACCTTAAGTTGTGAGAGAGTTTCCCTGAAAAATTATTCTTCTCAAAATCGGGAACGATTATATACTTATAGTACTTCATTCTCGATGCAAGCCACGCTTCAAAAACTCTCTCGGCACCAAAAGGAGTTTCGAATCTTAATTGATGGTCTATTAGATAAGAATTTTCAATATCGTCATACACATCATATCTACAGTCCGAAATTACCCTGTCAAAACCATCGTTAATTATCTTCTTTGCTCTTTCCCTTGCATATTGTAAGCTCTTAAGCATCATCGGAATGGATAGAATAAAGCTTGTCCGGAAAAAAGGTGTTTTTGTATAAGGGCTGTAAAGACTTGGAATGTCATAGTACTTACATTTGGCACCGAAGAAATTGCTTAGAACTTTCAGGGAACGCCCCGTAGATATTACGTGCACTTCATTCTTTTTCAAAAGTGATTCAATCAAAGGTATATCCCTTGTTGCGTGTCCGATTCCCCAATCGAAAACTCCAAAAAGTACTTTCATTGTTCTACCACCGTTATGTCAGTCCACTTAAGTGACATGAGAAACCATATTTATCCGTCAATTTATTTCATTTAGCGTACGACGTAAGCAAGCATAAGAATATTATGGAAAGAAATTATATTATACATGACACAGAATACAAAATCTTTAATCCCGACAAACTCCAACATTACCAAAAAATAATCTTACGATAAGCTTCAAGTTAACAGCGGTTATATATTGAGTTAAGGACAATACTATACTATAATTGTTCCGCAGTGAATACCACCTGGTCCAGGCAAGTAACTTTAAAACTAATTATGCTATGAGCTTAAAAATGATAGGCAGAACTTCACAAAAAAAAGACATATCTTTATGCATCAAAATGGGATTTACACTAATAGAACTTTTGGTGGTGATAGCGATTATTGCGATATTGATGGCGATATTGATACCGGTTTTATCAGGAGCAAGGCGACAGGCAAAGATAGTAGCCTGTCAGGCCAATCTAAAACACTGGGGACTCATTCTTGCAGCATACACCGACGATAACGATGGACGTTTCTTTAGAGGCATGGTGGATGGCTGGTGGAATGACTGGATAGAGATTCTGGAACCGTTCCACCGTAAGATGGGAGGGCTAACATGCTGCCCGTTAGCTACCAGAACGGCCGATAAGGGAGGACAGGGAGTCTTTGCCGCCTGGAAAGATAAGGAAGGCGATTACGGCAGCTATGGTCTGAATGGATGGGTCTGTGATGCGGACCCCGGCGGTATCTTCAAGGATGAGCTTTACTGGAGAAAAGCAGGTGTCAGCGGCGCAGAAAATGTACCGGTGTTTCTGGATTGCCAGGGGATTGCAGGCTGGCCCGACCATACCTCTACGCCGCCGGAATCTAACGGTGCGTCGCCCCAGGGGATTGCGCTAATAGAACAAATGAAAAATTTCTGCATCAACCGCCATGGCAACGGAGTGACAAATTGCCTTTTCATGGATTCGTCTGTCAGGACGGTGGGACTTAAGGAGTTATGGAAGCCAAAATGGCATCAGAATTTTAATATCAATGGGCCTTGGACTAAAGAGCACGTTCCTCCACCGATTTGGCCGGTTTGGATGAAAAATTTTAAAGACTACTAAAAATACTGTTTGCAGATAACTGCCGAAGAAAAAAAACGCGATTTCGCACCGCGGTAATGCAATCAGAAAATTAAAGCCCATGCTTGAAAAACTCCTGAAAAACAGCTAAATACCAAAACTTCTGGAAAGTAGCTTGAAATAAGCAATTGATTTCGAGTATTATAGGACTCGCCAAATCCGACGCCGGCGCCGGTAAAGGCCAGGCAGTAAATTTCAATAAATAAGGATAAATTATGAGTAGTATAAATCGCAGAAGTTTCCTGAGGAATTCTGTTGTCGCAGCCACTTCACTGGCTTTTGGACAGGAATATAGTCAGGCTAACCAGGCAAATAATCGTAGAAGCCGGAGAACCAATCGACCCAACGTGGTAGTTATAATGACAGATGACCAGCGATGGGACTGTATGAGCTGTGAAGGACATCCCTTTTTAGAAACGCCGAACATGGACCGCATTGCCGAAGAAGGCGCACGTTTTGCCAATATGTTCGTTACCACATCGCTTTGCTCACCAAGCCGGGCTTCGTTTCTTTCGGGGCTTTACGCCCATACCCACAAAGTAACAAACAACTTCACCGACTATCCCGCCGACCTGCCGAGCTATCCTCTCAATCTGCAACAAAGCGGTTACGAGACAGCTTACATAGGTAAATGGCACATGGGCGAACAAAGCGACGAACGCCGCCCCGGCTTCGACTACTGGATTACTCACAAGGGGCAGGGTAATTATTATGACACAACTTTTAATGTTAACGGCAAACGAATGGTCAAAAAAGGCTACTACACCCATCGAGTAACCGATATGGCGATCGATTGGCTCAAGCAGGACCACAACAAGCCATACCTGTTGATAATGGGCCATAAAGCACCGCACACGCCATTTACACCGGAAAAGAAATACCGCAACATCTATGATAATGTAAAAATAGAATACCCTAAGACAGCTTTTAACCTCGAAGGCAAACCCAGGTGGGTAAAAGAGCGGCTAAACACCTGGCACGGCATATACGGCCCGATTTTCGGCTTTCGCAAAAACTTCCCTGATACCAGACCTGAAAGCGTGCTGAAATTCGCCGAGTTTGTCCGGGCCTATACGGCTACGATTAAATCGGTAGATGACAGCGTCGGCAGGATTTACAAGACACTTAAAGAGCTTGGCCAGTTGGATAACACCCTGCTCGTATTCACTAGTGACAATGGTTTCTTTTTGGGCGAACATGGAATGACTGATAAGCGAACAATGCACGAAGCAAGCATCCGGGTGCCGCTGTTAGCCAGATACCCCCGCCTTATAAAGCCGGGCACAATCATCAGCAATATGGTGATGAACGTTGACCTTGCACCGAGCATTCTCGATATCTGCCGAGCCAAACCACTGAAAAATATCCATGGAAAGTCTTGGAAGCAGCTTCTTGACGGTAATACAAGCGGCTGGCGTAAGTCGTTTTATTACTCATATAATTATGAAAAGCAATTTCCATATACACCAAACGTTCGAGGTGTAAGAACGGATGAGTGGAAATATGTTCATTATCCGAACGGCGACAACAAACCGGATCAGTACAAAGCAGAGCTGTATAATCTTAAGAGCGACCCGCTCGAAACCAACAATCTGATAGACGAACCAAAATATGCCGATAAAGTTAGGGAGCTTAAAGCAGAACTTCACCGACTGATGGCCCAGACAGGAGCATTACCGGATAAAATGCCGCTATATTTAGGGATAAAAGCAGAATTACCGGATGAAAAGATTAGATAAGGCTTAAAGAGAATAGCGTATTTAACGCTCTGGACTGTATTTTCAGTGAACTGATACGTTTTCTCTTGACATTTCCGCAGTTCATCTATATTTGTCCTTTTTTAAATATTGTCGTGAAAATCACCGATAACTGATTCATGTTGACTGAATCGTAACTATTAGCAGTAATCGACTAAGTTTCGTTATGGCAAAATCAAGTGTATCCAAAAAATCATTAGTAATTGTCGAATCGCCCGCAAAGGCAAAGACAATAAACAGGTATCTCGGTCCGGATTTTGATGTGCAGGCCTCGATGGGACATGTACGGGACTTGCCTTCAAAGGGTCTCAATGTTGATATAGAAAATGATTTCGAGCCGACTTATGATATATTGCCGGGCAAGAAACGCACGGTAACATCATTAAAAGCCGCAGCGAAAAAATGCGATAAACTGTATCTGGCAACCGACCTTGACCGAGAGGGCGAAGCGATTGCCTGGCACCTTGCAGAAATTCTTGGTATTCCCGAGGATAAAACCTACCGCGTGATATTCAATGCTATAACCAAAACGACTATAAAGCGAGCCTTTGCCGACCCGGGTAAACTTAATATGGACAAGGTTATGGCTCAACAGGCCAGACGCATCCTTGACAGAATCGTCGGCTATCAGATAAGCCCATTGCTGTGGAAAAAAGTTACCCGCGGTTTGTCCGCCGGTCGTGTCCAGTCCGTGGCAGTTAAGATAGTCGTTCTCAAAGAAAGGGAAATTCAGCAGTTCAAGCCCATCGAATACTGGCTTATACCCGCTGTTTTTACGACCGACCTGAAAAGTAATTATACTCAGGAATGGCTCGATTTTATTACGCCAAAAACCGAAGACGACAATACTCCCACGATTGACAAACAGAACAAATGGCTTGCAAAGCACAATGCTATTAAGGCCGAGATGTACAAGGTTAATGGTGAAAAGTTCGATGCCTCTAATAAGGAGCAAGCCGGTCGAATATTCGAGGCCATGAAGGATGCGGAGTTTAAGATTGCCGATATAGAAAAGAAGGAATCGGTTTCGCGACCTTCGGCTCCTTTTATAACTTCGACTTTGCAACAGGCCGCTGCAAACAGGTTAGGCTTCACCGCGAAAAAGACAATGGCAATGGCCCAGCAGTTATACGAAGGTATTGATTTAGGCTCGATGGGTTCTCTCGGTCTTATTACGTATATGAGAACCGACAGCACTCATCTGTCGGATGAAGCTATAAAAGAGGTGCGAAATTACATCAGTATGCATCTCGGCGAGAAATACCTTCCCGCCAAACCAAAAGTTTACGCCTCAAAAAAAGCAGCCCAGCAGGCTCATGAAGCCATCCGCCCGACCGATGTTGACCTTACACCTAAAGATATAAGGCCGTTTCTTAGCGACCAGCAGTTCAAACTCTATGATTTGGTTTGGCGCCGCTTTGTAGCCAGCCAGATGGAACCGGCCAAATGGAACATAACAAACCTCAATATCACAGCCCAAACATCCGTGGGTGAATGCCGCTATAAAAGCGGTGGGCGAGTGCTTGTATTCGACGGCTTTACTAAAATATGGACGACTACGTCAAACGATCAGCTGTTACCCTCAATCGAGGTTGGCCAGCAATTACAGCCGGTCGATATCAAGGCCGAGCAGCATTTCACAAAACCACCGGCACGATATACAGAAGCATCTTTAGTAAAAGCCCTCGAAAAAGAAGGTGTCGGCAGACCAAGTACATACGCCACAATTATATCCACAATACAGGACCGGGGCTACGTCGAGAAACAGGACAAAAGATTCTTCGCTACCGACATTGGTGAAGTAGTAACCGACAAACTTAGCGAGTACTTCCCGAAAATAATGGACATTGCTTTTACCCGCTATATGGAAGAGCAGCTTGATAAGATTGAAGAACATAACGCCGATTGGCTTGGTGTTCTGAAAGACTTCTATCGTCCGTTCAAGAAAAATCTTGAAACGGCGCAGGCGGAAATGAAACACGCCAAAGCCGAAATGACCCCCAGTGAATATAAATGCCCGGATTGCGGCCAGCAGCTTTCTTACCGATTCGGCAAAAACGGCAAGTTCCTGAGCTGTTCGACATATCCGGAGTGCAAATTCGCCTGTCCTTGCGATAAAGAAGGCAAGATGCTCGAAGAAAAAGTAAGTGATCATAAATGCCCCCAATGCGATAAACCGATGGTACAAAAAAATGGCCGTTTCGGCCCGTTCATAGGTTGCAGCGGATATCCGGAGTGCAAAACAACGCTCAAAATAGACAAGGAAGGCAATGTCCTGCCGCCAAAGCCGCCACCGGAACCCACCGGAATAAAATGCTACAAATGCAAAGACGGCGAACTGGTAATCAGGCAAAGCAAAAAAGGACCCTTCATGGGCTGCGGCAAATTCCCGAAGTGCCGAACCATAATTAGTATTAAGCAACTGGATCACCTAAAAGAGTTGCAGGCAGCCGGCCAATGGCCGCCTGAAACCTGGGAAGAAGCCGACGAAATCCTTGGAAGAAAAAAAGCCAGAGAGCGCATAAAAGTCAAGAAATAGCACACACGATAACACTAAGCTTAAGCTGGAAATCATCACCCAAAGCCATATTAAAGGTAAACCCCGTTGGGAACCTTCCCTTTTCCAGATTGGGAATTCCTGTTTCTAACGGGGCTTGCCCATAAATTACCAAATTTTACCAGTCAAGAGGTATTGGTGCTCCACTCGGCCAGCTTAATATAAAAGTATTGCCGGCCGGATATGCCGTGACCTGCTCTACGTGTCCATCCACAAACACTGCATTGGCGTAGCCTTCATTTATTTTCGCAGTCGAAACATTGTGGAAGGTAGCGAAATGGTCCTGTCCGGTGCCGGGCGTGCCGCGTAAATTGTTGTCATTGATTTGGGCGCTTTGCAGTTCCGGAATAGACCACGAATTCTCCTCAGAGAAGTTCATCACACGTGACGGATTCTTCACCTGGGATTCATTCCGAACTTTCTCCATGTTGGTACGATATTGCGCGGGAACCGCATTCCAGGCATCACCGTTGAGATAGGAATTCATACAGTAGCCATATTGAGGTTCGACAGGGATTGGATTACCCCCGCAACCGCAGCCCATCATTTTGGAAATAACGGCAAAGTCGGGACACAGATGAATATCCTTGTCCTTCAGATAAGGCCACATCGCACCGCCGCCATCGGGTTTATTGGTCATATTATTCGCCTCATCGTGCCATCGGCAACCCCTGCCGCCATCTTTGTAGAGCCAGGTAAATGAATAAGGAAATTGACCCTCCTCATCATCCAGGTACATTCTCGTGGCCAGGCCGTACTGACTGAGGTTCTTTCTGCAGAGAATTGTGCTGGCCTGTCTTTTTACCCGTTGCAGTGCCGGCATCAATATAGCCATTAATATTGCTATTATGGCAATCACCACCAGAAGCTCAATTAACGTAAAGCCTTTTCGTTTTTGCATAATATCTCCTTTCTTCTACGACTATCTGGTTATCTTTAGAATTCTTTGAAGTTTCTCATCCATACGGGCCAGTCACTGGCAACGGCCCCCCCGGCTGCGGTCCAGGGGCCCTGAGTATTGAAGTTGCGGTGCCAATTAAGCGTCCATAGCTCCTTCAAACCGACTCTTCGAACATTAAGATCCAAAAAGACAGTATTTATATAACCCTTATGCCTGTTGATACATACTAAGTGCATTTCATTTGAAACAATGCCATCGATATCAGGGGGAGGTTGTGTGTCATCACAGTAGGTATCCCAGACTACACAGTCAAAAAACAGCGGTATGTTGTTTGCCTTTTTTTGCTCTCGAGTTCTCCAAAAGTTGTCATCTTCCCGGTCACCGAGCCATTCATCCATGCCGTAACTGCCGTAATCTTCACCCGGCTTGCCCTCGAAGTCTGTCCAGCCTCCTCCTTCATGAGTCCATCGCCAGGCACCAAAGGGAACCTTGCCTCCATCGGTATAAGGCTTTGTTGCTGTCGGGCACAAAGTCAATTTCCCACGGTCCTTATAAAAGGGTCTCAATTTTTCAGGCCAGTCTCCGGAGGCTCCTGCACCACTCGGAAACTTCCCCCCGGAATCTTCGAGGTACATATGCCAGCAGTATGACCATTGTTTGATGTT
>CAZIAN010000053.1:0-17779 GCA_964537355.1 uncultured Pirellulales bacterium
CATCCAGCAAAATTAAATCAGGAGGCTCTTTAGCTATAATATCCAGGGCCTCGGGCCCATCACATGCCGCTATACTCTGGCAGTCCACATCCTCAAGATATACCTGCAATAACTCAAGATTCTGCTGATTGTCATCCACAACCAGGACAATAGGCGTCTTGTCCTGCCCTGTGTTGTCTTTTATCTTGTCCATAAAATAATGCTCCTATAATCTTATTTATTACTTTCCAAGAGATGTTAAGATAGCCACACAAAAGGCCGGCAAATCGTCCGGTTTGCGTGATGTAATCAAATTTCCATCCACAACGCATTCGGCATCCATATACTCGGCGCCGGCATTTATAATATCATCTTTGATTGCCATAAAACAGGTCGCCTTTTTACCCTTGAAAACAGGGGTGCTGCACAACAACCATCCGCCATGACAGATAGCTGCTATAATCTTGCCGGCATTTACCATATCATTGGCAAACCTTATAACGTCGGCGTTTCTTCGCATAAAATCCGGAGCAAAACCGCCCGGAACGACTATACAATCGTAATCACCGGCATCAACTTCTGCCGCTGCAACCTCTGAGATACAAGGATAACCTTCCTTTGAATGATATTGCTTTTTTGCTTCGGCGGCAACAAAATTCACATCCAGGCCGGCTTCTTTGAGGCGATAGTAAGGAAACCAAACCTCAAGAACCTGATACATTTCGTCAACCATAATAGCTACCTTTTTAGCTGCCACTTTTATTACTCCTTTCCAGCAAGCATCGGCTCTTTGAGCCAGGCCGAGTTGAAAACATAATACTGTTTACTGCTGATAAGATGAATAAGCCCGTTCGGTGTTTGTGTAGCAGCCAGATATCCTCTCGGTTCAGCATGGGTTTCATCCATTGTAAACGAGCCGGTATTGCCTCCGCCGTCAACTTTCTTAGCCGTCCCCCCTGCCGTAATGAGGCGTTTGCAAGGCCAGGTTTTACCATCGTCAAAAGAAAGTGCCCCGAACATTCCGAAAACACGTCGTGGATTGCCCGCAGCATCGGTGGTAATCATACCTTCTCTGCGGTCAGTGAAGCTCACAAACAAAATAGGACCTTCCAGCAATCGCCTGAGAATCAATCTCTGTCCACCTCCAAGAGGTGGAAACTCACTTGCCGAATATTTCCAGGTGCGTCCCATATCCTGTGAAATACTCATCGGCATATGGCTATTGATGTTGTTTCCACGGCCAAAGGCCATTAAACTGCCGTCTTTAAGCTGGACTACACCGGCGTGAATGCCGGCTATCCACCCCCCTGTTGAATCTGAGGCAAAGCTTGGATTTGGCTTTCCGGTGCCGGGATCAATCCAGGTACTGCCGCCGTCACGACTGATATGCACAGACGTTCCGCCATTGCCGCCGGTTACTGCATCGCACGGCAAAATTATAAAACCCTCCCGTGTTTGAAAAACCGACTCAACGGGCATGTGGCGAAGACTGTGTTCAGGATTGATGATCTGTGCCTTCGACCAGGTGGCCCCGCTGTCAATAGAGGTTCGCATTATCGTTGCGAGATTACCCCATGTAGCTGCTGCGGAGAGTCCGTTGAAGTGATAAATAGTATCCCGGCCATTAAACCAAAACGCAGGGGCGTGGTCATTACGGTCAGGGGTATCCCAGAATACTGATGGAGGGTCCCATTCGTCGGCTCCATACCTTAATCGGCTGGCTAAAATCGTTAGCTCACGGCCGGGTTCTTCCAGGCATGAGTACCAAATCGCCAGAAGGTCGCCGTTGGGACAATCCACTAAGGCAGGATCATGGTTATGCTCGGAGTACATAGGACCGTTAGAGTCCGGTGGAATTTTGACATATTCGATCGGACTTTTAAAGTAAGGTTCATTCGAATCAGGACCTTCGAGCAGATCGGCATGAATCCGCCAACCGACACGCTGGCGGTTCAATGGCGGTACGGGGGCGGGAAGCGGCTCTGTATTTGGCATCCTACCAAGAACTACGCGGAAACCTATCAGCCAGCTTTTGTCGGCCGGCAGTGTGCCAAGGCGATTTGCTGAACGCAGGTATGAAAGCTTTGTACTGTGACTGCCGCCACGAGTAACTTTGAAATCACCGGATTCAAAACCCACAGGGTCTGTTTGAGCATCTTTACGGTACGGCCCATACCAATCGTAGCACCATTCTTCAACATTTCCGTGCATATCAACAAGGCCCCAGGGATTCGGCATAGTCTGGCCAACGGTAAGCAGTACCTGCTTATCAGCCAAGCGGCTGCGTGCCGGGTCGGGAAACCAGCTCATCCGAACGTTCTTGTGAAACTCCTCAGGCAAATCCGGGCCGGTGTGATAGGCAGTAGTCGTACCGGCACGGCAGGAATACTCCCACTCGGCTTCAGTCGGCAAACGATAGAATTTGCCTTCTTTTTTCGAGAGCCATTCACAGAATTTGACTGCTTCGTGCCAGCTAACAAAAACGACTGCTTCATCATCCATTTTTGAAAAGCCCAGCTTTCCACGAAGTTCACGGTGCTCAGGGTCAAACTGCTCATATTGAGCATTGGTAATTTCTGTTACGGCCATCCAAAAAGGCCTCGTGATAGTAACTCTATGTTCGGGTCTTTCGTCCCAGTCTCCACCTTCTTTTTGCCCCATCATAAAAGAGCCGGATTCTATTCGGACAAATTTCATACCAATGGAATTTACAAATGTGTCCGCCGCTTTTGAGTCGTAGAGCCACCCTGTCAAAAAGATCAGAAATATTGCCGGCCATATTCTTTTCATCATTACACTGCCTTTCAAAAAATTTGATCGTTGTAATCCTCGATAAATTGGCGGACTTCCGGCTTGATATATACCTGCTCAATGTCCACCACCTTCGGCACTGCCTGGGCACACATCGCTGCCACTACAGCGGAGGGAGCCTGAGTATCCACAAAGAAAATCTGTCGGCCCTTCATAGCACAAAGCCCCCCGCCGCTTCCGCCAAGCGGTTCGTCGCGAATTGAAACGCCGTTTGCTTCCAACAATGCTAAAAGCTCTTCTAAAATCCTTTGTTCGTTCATATTCTTGTATTATGTATTTCGCACTGCTTATATCGTTGTTCAAGAAAAAACCTGTTAAAAGTCGATATAGATACTTGTAAGCCAGGAGTTTTCGGTAAATAATAACCGTTGGCTTAGGGCTCACCCGAATAAACATTAGGCTGAAGTCCTGAGTTTTGTTAATTATGCAAAGCTCACAAACAACTGATTTTATAACAGGAGCAGACAATTGGCAAGTATTACAGGAAAACGCCTTTCTTTGCATAAATATGTGGAAGAACAAAAACAGGAAAATGACGCTCTAAAATACCAGCTTGCACAGATCCAGCACCTTGCTAATACCGGAACCATCAGCTTTATGATAGCCCACGAAATTAACAATCTGCTCACACCACTGAGGAACTACGCTGCTGTTGCTCTGGAAAATCCTGACGATAAGAGTTTTGTCGAAAAAGCACTTCAAAAAACGGTCAGAAATTGTGAACGTGCCTCTAACATTATGGAAAGTATGCTCGCCTTGGCAAACGGACAGACACAGGAAAAGAAAAATGCCCGGCTGCTTGCATTGGTTGAAGAAATTTTTACCTGTCTTTGCCGGGATTTTGCGAAAGATGGGATAACCGTAGAAATCAGCATTCCTGAAGAGTTGACCGTTTGTTGCGTGCCGGTCCAGATTCAGCAGGTTATAATGAACTTGATTCTCAATGCCCGCGATGCAATGCTGCCGCGTGGTGGTATTTTATGTATTAAAGCAAGTGAAAATAGCAATGCCATCAAGATAGAAGTCAGCGACACAGGCGAGGGGATTGAACCGGCTGATTTAAAAAATATTTTTGACTCTTTCTTTACAACAAAAATAAACAAGAGCACCCCATCCGGGAATTCGGGAGCCGGCCTTGGCCTGGCTTTTTGCAAAAAGATAATTGCCGAACACCAAGGCTTGATTTCAGTCGAATCCAAATCCACCAATGGAAGCAAATTCATGATAACCCTGCCAAAACCCCGGTAAGGCAATAGCTGATGGCTGTACAGTTTTACCAAATTGTTTTAATGTTATTTCTACTTGCCTGTTCAGCTTTTTTTTCAGGAGCTGAGACCGCCTTTTTTAACCTGTCACACCGACAGGTTAAAGTTTTTCGGAAATCCAAACATAAAGTCCAGAATCTCGTTGCAAGTCTCCTGAACAAACCGGGGCATTTGCTTGACAGTTTTTTGTTTGGAAACATGACTGTCAACGTTCTGTTTTATGCCGTCTCCAGTATTTCAATAATGCGAGCCAGGGAACAGGGAAGCCTGGCTGTAGCAGTTATCATCGCCGTAACGAGTTTTACATCTCTCGTGCTGATAGGGGAGATACTGCCGAAATCTATAGCCTTTGCTAATTCGAAGTCTGTGAGCCTGGCTACCGCCCTGCCGGCTTTTTTGTTCCTTAAAATCTTTACGCCACTTGAGTTCGTGTTCAAATTTATCATATTAGAGCCAACTCTTCGGTTGTTTCTGGGGCCGGTTAGAAGTCCTAAGCCAATAACGCTTGGCGAATTTAAATCATTAATTGGTACAACGAGAAAGCAGGGATTGATCAGCGCTGATGAAAACAAGCTCTTAACGGAAGTTATCGAGTTAGGCCTTCTGAAGGTCCGTCACGTTATGCGACCTCGGGTGGATATGTTAGCCTGTGACGTTATGGATTCACCAGATATAGCCCGCAAGAAGATGCGGGAAAATAACTTAACAAAGCTGCCGATTTACGCAGGAACGATAGACAATATAGTTGGAGTGGTACACCTCAGACAACTTCTGCTTAAAGCCGGTACATCAATAGATAAAATTGTCCAACAAATCCATTTTGTGCCGGAGCAACAGATGGTCGAATCTCTTTTGGAATTTTTCCGGAGAAGCCGAACCGATATGGCTGTAGTTGTGGACGAATACGGCGGGATTGCCGGTTCTGTCCGGCTTGAGGATATTGCCGAAGAATTGTTTGGCCAGATGGAACCTGCAGGTCACATAGAACCAATTCAACAAACAGGACCTTTTGAATATCGACTGTCCGGCAACCTGGCTATTCACGATTGGGCGGAGGTATTCGGCATTGATTTGGCCGAGACGCGCCTTGCGACAGTCGGTGGTTTGGTAACCGCCCTTCTCGGGAAAATACCCAAAAGCGGCGACGTGACATATTTGAAAAATATGAAGTTTACAATTGAAAAAATGCAAAAGCATAGGATTGAAACCTTAATATTAACCCTTAAGCCATTCCAGACAGATGGTCAATAATATATTATTAATAATCGAAATAGCGTTCTTCATTATTCTTGCAGGCTTGTTCGCCGGATCTGAAACAGGTATGTATCGACTTAGCCGGCTTCGCTTAAGACTGGGTATTGAAAAAAAGAAATTTTCTTTCGTTATACTCGGCAAATGCCTGAAGGACAGCAACGGCTTGCTTCTATCTATGCTTATAGGTACAAATCTTGCACATTATCTTGCTACGAGCTTCATAACTTATATATTTTTCACGTATGTATTTCTAAGAAAGGCAGGCGCCGAACATAATGCTGAATTATTTGCAACCCTTTTAACCGCACCGACACTGTTTGTTTTTTCAGAACTAATTCCCAAAAACATTTTCTTTTACCGCTCTGATGTGCTTATGCCATACCTGTCGCCTTTGTTATACACTTTCCACAAAGCCTTAAGCTGGTGCGGTATCATACCTCTACTCAAATTCATATCGAGCCTGTTTATGAGACTATTAGGCCTGGCTTCTTCTTCCAAAACAGTAATAACCTCGACACAAAGACATCAAGTACAGGCAATTCTGCAGGATACGCACGAAGAAGGCATTTTCAGCTCGGTGCAGACCGAAATCATAAACCGTCTTGTCAGCATATCACATATTCCAATAAAGTCCGTAATGATTGCTATTAACAATGTCAAGACAGTTGATATAAATTCTGACAATGTGGCACTATTGAACAAATTGAAAAAATATGCGTTTTCCCGCCTGCCGGCCATAGAGAGCCCTTCTGGAAATATCATCGGCTTTGTAAATATCTATGAAACCTTAAGCTCTTCAGAACAGTTCACCAACCTGCATAATTTCATAAAACCAATCCTGAAACTTAATGCGAATACTACTGTTACAGATGCGATAAATATTATGCAGAAAGAAAATCAGAAAATCGTCCTGGTTATGAAAATCGGCCGTGCCGGTCAAGAGAAGCCTATTGGTATTGTAACAATGAAAGATTTAGTTGAAGAGCTGCTCGGCGAGCTGGCTGAATGGTAAGATAATTTATTAATTTCAAATATTCGTTTTTTATACTTTAATCCAATGATGTCTGTAAAAATAACTAATATATTAGTTTTCTTAATACTGATTTTTCTTTCAGTCGCAATTTTAGCCAACAGTATGTCCAAACCGCTTGGCCGTGATGAACAGATGTACTGCACAGGCAGTGCCCTATTGGCGCAGGGCAAGATGATTTACAGGGATTTTTCATATGCTGCACAACTGCCCTACCACCCATTACTATTCGCAGCTTTGTTGCGAATTTTTAACACAACCCACTATTTGCTCATCGGCAGAATGCTCTCTGTTTTTTTCGACATTCTCGTACTGGTATGTATTGTCGGAATATATCGGTTTATTTTCAAGTCCTTTGCAATTACCGGAATGCTTTTGGGGCTGGCCGCGGCTGTTCTGTATGTATTCAACCCTCTGGTCGATTATGCCAACGGCTATGCATGGAACCATGATGCTGTAATCTTCTGTGTTGTATTGGCTTTCTGGTTTTTCGTGTCCACCGATTTTATGCAAAAATCAAAATATTGGCGAATTGCAGCCATCGGCGCTCTGCTTACATTTGCAAGTTGTATGCGTATAACTACGGCTTTGGTGGAGCTATTATTTTTCGCGATAATTCTGTGCCAGCCGGCAGAGACAATGAAACAAAGATTTAAGACCGCCCTGCCATTCTTAATTGCCGCTGCTGTTGTTTCAGCCTGGCCTGTTTGGGTAATAGCTCAAGCTCCAAGGGCATTCTTTTTGAACCTTGTCAAAATACCTATGCTCTACGGCAAATGGCTGCATCAAATAGGAATGGTTTTCAACAAATTCGATCTGACATTGGCCTGCCTTACACAGCCGGGGTATTTTGTAATTTTGGTATTAGGGATTTACCTTTGCTTAATCACGTTATACCTTCGCCACCGGTTAAAGATCACGAACAGCAGGAACTTGTTGCTTGCCGCCCTGCTGCCGTTGACATTCTTTATAATCGCCCTGATTCCGCCTACAATGTGGAGACAGTACCTTGCCATGCCGGTGCCTTTTTTGGTAATCGGCTTTGCTCTGCCTCTGCTGTATTTGCGAAAGCTTGCCGACAAAAGCGGCGATAATATGCACTTCAAAATAGCTGCTATTTTAATAGGTGTGTGTGTATTTGCGGCAGTAATCTTTTACCCGTTTGTACTGTACAGAACTCCGATAGTTCTGGTACCTGAAAGATGGGAGCCCATAGAAATACATAAGATTTCGGAAGATATCGCCGAGAGAACAAAAGAACCGAAACTAATACTGACCCTGGCCCCCCTGCTTGCTCTTGAGGGCGGCTGTGATATCTATACAGAGCTTTCCTGTGGTGCGATTATCTATAGAGTTGCCGATTCTATGTCAGCTTCGCAGCGCAGTATTACCCACACTGCAGGTCTAAAAACACTTGGAGGATTACTTGAAAAAAATCCGCCTTCTGCGGTGATACTTAATGTTGAACGCGGCAAATTAGCGTTGCTTGAAGCACCCCTTAAAGCGGTCGTCAAGCCTGACTGGGAAAGAGAAACCTATAACAATGGCTTTGTGGCTTATTTCAAGCCTTGATACAAACACAATAATACAGATTAATAGCAAGGTGAGAAAATACCATGAGTAGAAGAAAAATAGTAACACAAGTTGGCTCCCTGCCATACGATGATATTGACAAGGCTGTAGAATACAGTCTCCGGCATGATATACCATTTCTGCCCGAACTTCCCAAATTGGGTGATGCCATGCTGGATTACATTGAAAATCCCGGCAATCTGAGCTGTCTCGAAATCTTCAAGAAAATGGTGAATGGCTATGAGACAGTCAAAATACAATGTGTAGGTCCGGCGACTCTTATTCTCAGCGGATATGACCAGGATGAAGCCATCTCAAGATCCTGTCAACACATTGATGCAGTTACCAACGGCCTGAATACAGGAGAAGTCATTCTTTTTTTGGATGAGCCTGCTCTGGGACAGGTGGGATTCGATTACCAGCAGCTATGGTCAGCGCTTTTCGAGAGCTTCGACGTTACACCGGGCGTACATGTTTGCGGAAATATGAACTGGGACGAATTATTCCGTTCTGATATTGAAATTATCAGCTTCGATGCCTCAAAATACGACATTACCAAATATCCAGGATATCGGAACAGCAAAAAAATCGCATGGGGAATAAAAACAAAAGAGGATGTCAAAGATTTCCGGGAAGGAGATATGTTGACCTTACCATGTGGTATGGGGCCGAAGTTCTATAGCGTTGATGATTGTGAAGTTAATCTTAACAATTTATTAGAGATTTCCACTGGTTTTGGATCTGAAAACGAGACAAATATTGGGACACAAAAATAGCAGGCGTCGCCATCTGCTATCTACTCATCATCAATAATCGCCTTTGCGATGTCGTTGATTACTCCACGGGTTTTGCCGTTGGTATTGTTGGTGAGAATGGAGAATATATAATCGCCCTGTCCGGTGCTGCATACCCCTGAAAATGACTTGACGCTATTTATATATCCGGTCTTGCCTAAGATTTTACCTTTGTACTTTTGCTCCTTGAAATATTTGGCGATTGTCCCATCTACCCCCCCTACCGCAAGTGAATCTTTGTAAAGGTTCCAATTGTCGCTATGATACAAATCCAAAAACACCTTTGTAATTAAATAAGAGGTAAGCTCGTTTTTCCTGCTCAGGCCGCTTGCATCCTCGATATAAAACTGGCTTTTTTCGATGCCAAGCCCCTGAAGAAATTCAGAAACCAATTCTCTGCCTCGGTCCCAGCTACCGTACTTTCCACCGGGATTATTATTAGCGGCAATCGTCTTCATCAACGATTCGGCTGCCAATCCGAGACTGTTCTTGTTACAACGCGCCAAACAATCTTTTAGCGAAGTAGAGTATTGGCTTAACAGCCTGAAATTGCTTTGATCATCACTCGCTTTTTCTATGAGGTGGCCGTTTGTTTTTATTCCAGCTTTAGAGAGATTCTCATACAGCAGAAATCCAAAAAATGCTGCAGGCCTTTCAATTGCAACGTCAAACGGCCCGACTCTGTCACGGCATTTGCCGTAAACGACAATCTTATTAGGCTCTTTATTCCTATAGGTCCCTACAGCACTTGTGCCCTTTGAAATCGGCTTAACTTTATTGTCGAACCGCAGAAAAGAGGTCGGAGGGTCGAGGAAAACCGTTACTTTGCCGCCGGTTTTCTTTGTGCTTATCGCTATACAATTGCAATTGAAATTCAAGCCGCTTACTTCACAGGCATACCACTTGTTCAGCTCACTTTTAGACCAGCTCGGATGGACGCGCTGGTCGTCAAACACACTGCTGTCAACAATGATGTCTTCAATGGTTTTTACGTTATTTCGTTTTAAGAGTTGTGTTATGTCTTTGAAGAGCCAGCCCTTTTCCCGCCCGTATTTAGCATCTGTTTTTTCGTCCCCCAGCAACGGGTCTCCGCTCCCTATTACTACAAGGGTATCATCACAAAGACCAACCCTTGTTTTGTATTCATAATCAGGCCCCAGATATTTCAGTGCCGCTGCTGTGGTAATTATTTTCATGTTCGAAGCAGGTATCATTAACTCCTTCGCATTATGTTCATATACTGTGACACCCGAATCGGCCTTGATGATATGAATGGAAAATCTGACTTTCTGCTGTAAAGAACGCCTGATAATACCATTAATTCGATCAGCCACATCCGCTTGAGCAAAGCTGCCGATACAGATGCTAAATATAACTGCAACTAATATTATTTTTGTTCTAACCTTCATAGGGTGACCATTATTTCAAAAAAGAAGCTATATATCAATAATTTTCTTCCACAGTTTCAATAAAGAGTTTTTTTACATTTTTTAAAAATATATATCAAGGGTTTCACTTTTGCCGTAAAGGTATATATACTTTAGGCTTAATTTGCTTGAAACATACAGTAGCTGGTTGTAGAATTAAGTATATATCTGGAATAATATTTCAATTTGTAAATTATGCTGGATTTTTTATTATATCCTAAGTCTATAGCAGTAATTGGTGCTTCTCGGACACCCGGTAAGGTCGGATATGAGATATTGTCCAATCTGTTAGATGGCGGTTTTGCTGGACAAATCATACTGGTTAATCCTTCGGCTGACCAGATTCTTGGACTGAGTTGCCTGCACGATGTGAATACGTACACAGGCACTATCGACTTAGCAGTTATCGCATTACCTACAGCATCTGTTCTGGAGGCCGTAGAAAGTGCTATTAAAGCAGAAGCAAAAGCGATAGCGGTGATCACCGCAGGTTTTAGAGAGACCGGCCCGGCAGGAACTAAATTACAATCAGAGATAACACAGCTTTGTTCGAAAGCCGGTGTTCGTTTGTTAGGACCCAATTGCCTGGGCCTGATTAATACGGGGCACCGGATGAATGCTTCGTTTTCAAAACGAATGCCAAAGCCTGGTGGCATATCTGTCCTGTCTCAATCGGGAGCGATTTGTACGGCAATGTTGGATTGGGCTTTGGCTCGTGGACTCGGGTTAGCAAAAGTGGTAAGCATAGGTAACAAAGCTGACCTAAACGAGACTGACTTCTTATCATCATTTACAGCCGATGAACAGACAAAAGTTATCGTTGGCTACCTTGAAAGTATCACATCCGGAGACAAGTTCATTAAAACAGCAAGATTAGCGGCTTCGACCAAGCCTTTAGTTTTGTTAAGGGCGGGAGTGACCAAGGCGGGAATGAAGGCGGCATCGGCACATACCGGCGGCCTGGCTGGGGACGATATCGCCTATGCTGCAGCATTTAAGCGGGCCGGTGTGATACGAGCAGAAACTTTTGACTCGCTTTTCGACTACGCTGCTGCACTCTCTATGCAGCCTTTGCCTAAAGGCAACCGTGTTGCAATCATCACAAATGCAGGCGGACCGGCGGTAATGGCTGCTGACGCAATTGAGCAATCCGGGATGAAGTTAGCCACTCTGAATGGCTATAATGCCGGTAATCTTAAGAAGGAACTACCACTGGCAGCTATCATCAGCAATCCAATTGATGTTTTGGGCGATGCCGACCCAAAACGGTATGCCACTGCTGTTGGTGCCGCACTACAAGATGACGCTGTCGATGCTGTAATCGTGATTCTGACACCACACGCAATGACACAACCAGCGGAAACCGCACGTGCTATAGCCGCATGCGCTTCTAATGACAAGCCGATACTTGCAGTTATCCTTGGTAGTGCCGATGCGATGCCTGAACGCAAGGAATTAGCCGATTGCAATCTTCCCGATTACCCTTCACCCGAACGGGCCGTGGCAGCACTAAGGGCCATGTACGAATACGGCGTCTGGCGTAAGCATCCGACTCGCGTTGTTACACGCTTTCCTGTTAACCGGCGCAGAGTCGAACGTATCATCTCACGGCATTTAAAAACAAATCATATCCAAATGGGCGAGGTTGAAACTAAAGAAATCCTGCGAGCTTACGACTTTAACGTCCCGGACGGCCATGTTGCCAATTCACCGGAAGAGGCGGTGGAGATCGCTGAAAGAATTGGGTTCCCTGTAGCCATGAAGATTGTTTCTCCTGATATTGTCCATAAGTCTGATGTTGGGGGTATCAAACTTAATATCTCCAGCCCCGATCAGGTTCGCGATACATTTGATCTGCTAACGCTGCGGGTTAGCCGGAGCGCACCTGAAGCCAGATTAAACGGCGTTTATGTAGAGAAAATGTGCATCCGCGGGCTGGAAGTAATTCTCGGTATGACATCCGACTCACAATTTGGACCTATGCTTATGTTCGGACTGGGGGGTACTTTTGTAGATGTGCTCAAAGATGTATCGTGTTACCTGGCCCCTATCACAGCCGATGAAGCGATGGAAATGCTGATGGAAACCCGATCATACGCCTTGCTTAAAGGCACCCGTGGCCAGGCCGACGTGGATCTGTCCGATATCACAGGCGGTCTGCAAAGAATAAGTCAACTGGCTACGGACTTTCCTCAGATTGAAGAGCTGAATATCAATCCATTCATTATTGGAAGTGTCGGCACTAAAGCGATGGTAGTAGATGCGCGGATATCCCTCCGCCGGGGCCCCAAAACACAAGAGGAAGCATTTGGTGATCCTACTGAATCCGGGTAGCAAATAAATGGCCGAACAGAATCCTGACTACAACGAAAAAACGTCCACAAGTTGGCAGGAAAATTACAGCAGCATGATTGCATCGGCTGAAGAGGCAATTGCCCGCATACGTCCCGGACAAAGGGTGTTTATTGGGACTGGGTGCGCTCAACCTCAGGAATTGATTCAGGCATTAATAAATCGCGCTGCCGAATTAGAGGTTATAGACATTATACATTTGCTAACTCTTGGTGAGCCTTCTTACAGACATAAAGAACTGGCTAAACATTTTCATATCAACAGCTTTTTTATATGGGATACTATTAATGAATCGCAGGAATTAGGGGATTTCACACCGATATTTCTCTCCGATATTCCACGCATGTTCAGCTCAGGGGAGCTGCCCATTGATGTAGCTTTGATACAGGTTACTCCACCGAATGAAAAGGGAATGTGCTCACTGGGGATTTCTGTTGATATCACCAAGAGCGCTGCTGAGAACGCAGGCTTTGTCATCGCACAGGTAAATCCAAACATGCCCTGGACAATGGGAGACAATCTGCTGTATGTCCACGATATCGACATCCTCGTACCGAGTGAGAGTCCTGTTCTCGAAGTGACGCTGCCGGAACCAACCGAGACATCCCGGCGGATTGCCGAGTACGTTGCGGCTCTGATTCCGGACGGCTCTACCGTAGAATTAGGAATAAGGCCCATTCCGCTGGCAGTGACTGAGTTTCTAAAAGATAAACGCGACCTCGGAATTCATACAGAAATATTTTCCGATGCTATCATTGATCTGGTTAAATCCGGAGTTATAACAGGAGCGAGAAAAAATATCGACCGCGGCAGGATAGTCGCAAGTTTGTGCATGGGCACACGGAAGCTTTACGATTATATCGACGGCAATCCTGCTTTCTCTTTCCGTCCCGCTGAATATGTCAGTGACCCGTTCCTGATACGCCTGCAGCATAACATGGTGGCCATCAGTGTCGCACAAGAGATAGATTTAACAGGACAGGTCTGTGCCCACTCACTGGAAGCCGGATTCTCAGGACTGGGCAGCCATATGGACTTTACTCACGGGACTTCCAGGGCGTCCGGAGGCAAGTCAATAGTGGCCTTGGAATCCACTCGGAACCATGGCGAAATCTCACGGATTGTTGCCCACCTTAGTCACCACGCCAGCGTTGCCGCTACATGCTGCGAGGTCCATTACGTAGCTACTGAATATGGTGTCGCCTATCTTTACGGTAAAAGTTTGCGGCAGCGTGCTTTGGCGCTTATCAGTATCGCCCATCCGAAATTCCGAGCCGAATTACTCAAAGAAGCAATCAATGATACTTATGTTAGTGCTGATTTGGCGGCATTCGAAGGAAAAACGCTCGTCAGCCCTCAGGAATTGAAAACTCTGATGGTGCTGGAAGATGGAACACAAATAAACTTTCATCCCATGCACCCGACAGATGAAAAGCACATGCGTGACCTCTTCCACTCGCTTTCCGAACAGACCATACACTATCGTTTTATGTCGAACTTAGCCAAGATACCACAAAAACAGGTACTGAACTTCTTATATACCGATTATCGAAACGATATGGCAATTGTGGGTACTGTACCTGAGGCTCACGGCGAAGAGATTATCGCTATCGGCCGCTACTATCTGAATCCACGAACCAACACCGCCGAGGTGGCATTCATTGTTCGTGACCAGTGGCAAAAACACGGCATTGGAACTTTTCTACTAAAATACCTCATTACTATCGCGAAGCGCAATGGCATTGCCGGTTTTACTGCTGAGGTTCTGATGGATAACAAACCTATGATAGCGGTGCTTCATAAAAGCAATTGTAAGATTCGCAGTCAGTTGGAAGACCGTGTTTACAGTTTTGAGCTGGATTTCGAATAATGCCCCCCCTACCCCTCCAACGCTTTAAGCCTTAGCTTCTGGATAAGATAAGATAAACCGTAAATAGCTATCCCCGCAATATACATATAATATCTGAAGCTGTAATCAAGATTGAAAATCTTAGTTACGATAGCAGGCCAAAATAATATAAGTGAAGCGATAAGAAACAAGGGAATCTCATACCATTTATTTCTTGTTACAAACCATCCCTGTACTGCATTTGTAAAAGCAAACGCTCCGAATACGGCCATTACGAAAATCAGCAGTGCTTGAGGCCAGTTATTGACTTGGTAAAGAACAAGCTCGGCATTAAACACAAACATAAACGGAATAACGGCTGTCCTCAAATCATATATGAAACCCTGTATTCCCGTTGATATGGGATCGGATTTTGCAATAGCCGCAGCAGCATAAGCGGCAAGTCCTACGGGGGGGGTATCATCGGCAAGAATACCAAAATAGAAACAGAATAAATGAGCAGCTATTGGAGGGATAAGAATAAAGCCGACACCGTTCATAGGGCTTAGTTCTCTGATTACAGGGACTGTTATCGACGCCATAACAATATATGTTGCCGTTGTCGGTAACCCCATGCCAAGTATCAAACTCGCAACTGCTGTTATTAACAGCAGGGGAAAAATATAGCCGAAAGAAAGCTGTGCTACAATCTCAACAACCATACCGCTTATACCCATAAAAACGATACCGACAATGATACCCGCAGTAGCTGTCGCCAGCGCGACAGTCAGCATATTCCTCGAGCCTGCAATTAATCCTTCAGCTATTGTGCTGACGCTTTTCATCGCCGCCTTTGTAACGGCCGTGCCATTCTTTAGCGCCTTGACGATTTCCTGTATAAAGGTAATCACCATTAGTATAAGTATCGCATTGAAAGCCGCCAAATTTGGACTATGACGCATAATTATCAATTCATATATCAAAACAAACAGAGGGATAAGGTAATGAAACCCTTTTTTCAGCACCATCATAAATCTGGGAAGATCGGATTTCGGCAGGCCTTTCATTCCGAGTTTGGAGGCCTCAAGATGAGCGATATAAAACAAAGCAAAATAAGATACTAAGGCAGGAACAACAGCAGCCTTTACAACATCAAGGTAATCTATGCCCAGATATTCGGCAATAATAAATGCCGCTGCTCCCATTATGGGAGGCATTAACTGGCCGTTGGTACTTGCAGCAACCTCGGTTGCCGCCGCAATTTTTCCGGGATAGCCGCACTTCTTCATTAAGGGGATTGTAAACGTTCCAGTAGTAACAACATTAGCAATACTCGAGCCTGAGAAAAGTCCTGTGAGTCCGCTTGAGACAATTGCTGCTTTTGCCGCGCCCCCCTTAAATCGACCAAGCAAAGAGATGGCAAGGTCATTAAAAAAATGTCCGGCCCCGACTTTCTCAAGCATCGAACCCAATAGCACAAACAGAAAAACCGTATTGGCGGAAACATAAAGGGGAATACCATAAATCCCTTCCGTCGATAGAGCAATCTGGCTGAGATACCTTCTCAGTGACACCCCCCGAAAAGCAAATATCGAAGGCATATAAGAACCTAAGAAGGCATAGAGTGTGAACAAGACAGCAATAATGGCAAGGGCAGGTCCAATCGCACGCCTTGTCGCCTCCAGCAGAAGCACGATTAGTATGACACTTATAACAATATCCCGCCGAATGGGCAAACCCGCACGCATTGAAATTCCCGTCCAGTCAAAAACAAAGTACAATACGGAAAGACATGCCAGAGTCGCCAGGATATAATCCATAAAAGGGATACGGCTTATTGCATCTGAGAAGTTTGCTCTTCGATTTTGTTTGGCCCGGAAACGGCGGGTCAAAAATACGAGCGTTATGGCAAAAGCCAGATGAATGGCTCTTACTGTTGTGCTGTCTAATATTATCAAACGCGGCAACGCCAGTTGAAACAAAGCCCATGCTACCGAGACAGCAGCAACGATGAATCTACCTGCCGAGACATGCTGTCTCTGGCACGGCTGGTTGGTTTTTCCGTTGCTTCTAAAAATCATCTAATCAATTATTAGCTTAGGGTCTATGTATTTGTCAAGGCCGGCTTGCTTGTAATATTTTAAAGCACCCTTGTGAATTGGGGCTGAAAGCCCCTTTAGCATGTCTTTTTTTGTAAGTAACTCGTAAGACGGATGAAGTGACTTAAAAACTTCGAAGTTTTCAAATACTTCTTTTGTTACGGCATAAACAATACTCTCATCTGTATTCTTCGATGTAACAAATGTTGCCTTTACACCGATTGTCGCAACATCTTTTGTATTCAATGAGTAGGGATAAAATGAATGAGCTATTATTGATTCTGCATAGTAAGAATAATTTGTAAGCATCTTATTTATGCCCGGCCCTGTAATGGGCACAATAAATACCTTAATTCTCCCGGACGTTGCTTCTTTAATATTGCCGTTGGGATGGCCCACGGTATAGAAGAAAGCATCGATTCTTTCATCCTGTAGTAAACCGGGAGCCTCAACAGCTTTAACGTACTCGGCATAAAGGTCATTCTCCTCATTAAGACCTACTGCTTTTAGTACGTCTCTTGAGTTTTGTAAATATCCGGAACCGGGATTGCCAAGATTTACTCTTTTTCCTTTTAAATCATTAATTTCCCTGATGCCGCTTTTCTCTGATGCGATTAAGGTGATTGATTCCGGATGAATTGAAAATACAGACCTAAGATCTGTCTGTTTGCCGTATTCTGACCATTCGGCTAATCCGTTATACGCCTGATATTGTCTGTCCGATTGAACAACACCAAATACCAGGTCCGTATTTAACACCGCATTAACATTGAATACGGAGCCACTTGTCGATTCAACGGTTGCTTTAATATTGTACTCGTTATATTTCTTATTAATCATGCGGCTTATAGCAACACCAGTAGGATAATAGATTCCGGTTACGCCTCCTGAACCGATCGTTATGAAGCTGACCTTCTTCTCTTTACATCCTCCAAGAAGAGTGCTGATGCAAACAAGCATAACTATATAAGAACACTCTTTCTTCATTTGCCTTTCCAATACGACTACTTAATGCAGGTCTATGCAGGCTATTATAAAAAAGATTTAACTTAAGCAAAACCAGATAACTGCATAAATCTAATTTTACTTTTATGCATTCATTGCCCTTTAAAAAACAATCGGGGCTTATACCTAATCGATATAAGTCCCGATTTTATACAAATCACAGCTTCTACAACAGATTAATTGTAACTTTCTACTTATGGCGTTGCAGGCTCAAGTGCATACAAACGAATATCATCGAAGTAAATCATGCCTGAACCGCCGGCAACCGGATTGCTCCTGTTACCAAGACCAAGAGTAATCGAATTAACATTGGTAAGATTCACACCCTGGTCCGCAAAGCGTGTCAGGTCGATATTCCATTGG
>CAZIAN010000054.1:0-12708 GCA_964537355.1 uncultured Pirellulales bacterium
GCGCAGATACCGCACATGAAACTGTTGAGTTTATGGCTTCTCAAGGTGAAAAAGCGGGAGTGCTAAAAGTACGTCTTTACAGGCCATTCAGCGTCGAGCATTTTATTGCCGCCTTGCCGAAAACCGTAAAGAAGATAGCGGTATTGGACAGAACAAAAGAGCCAGGTTCTATTGGAGAGCCCTTATATGTGGACGTTCGCACTGCAATTGGCGAAGCTATGGAGGCAAAACAGGGACCTTTCAAGACGTATCCGCTTGTTGTTGGCGGACGATATGGATTAGGCTCGAAGGAATTTACGCCGGCTATGGTAAAGGCAGTCTTTGATAATCTCGATATGGAAAAACCCAAAAGAGGTTTTACTGTAGGTATAGTTGACGATGTAACCAATACCAGTCTGGATGTTGACGAATCTTTTGATATTCCCAGCGAGGGTTTTTATTCTGCGATGTTCTATGGTCTCGGTTCGGACGGCACGGTTGGTGCGAACAGAAACTCCATTAAAATTATCGGTGAGCTTACGGATAATTACGCCCAGGCTTATTTCGTTTATGATTCGAAAAAGGCCGGTGCTGTAACAGTATCTCATCTGCGGTTTGGTGATAAACTTATTCAAAGGCCTTACCTTGTAAGTAAGGCTGATTTTATTGCATGTCATAACCCGAGTTTCCTGGAAAAATACGACATGCTTTCATCAGCACGTGAAGGAGCACCGTTCCTGCTGACCAGCAGCCACGGCAAGGACGAGGTGTGGGATACTTTACCGCAGGAGGTGCAGAAGCAAATAATCGATAAGAAGTTGAAGTTTTACATTATTGATGCGATTGCGCTTGCCGCTGAGCTTGGCTTAGGTGGTCGAATAAATGTAATTATGCAGACCGCTTTTTTCAAAATTAGTAATATTATTCCTCTTGATTCCGCTATCGAAGCAATTAAAGACGCTATCCAGAAGACTTACGGCAAGAAGGGCCAGAAAATTGTTGATATGAACAATGCAGCGGTTGACGGCGCTCTTGATAAAATCTTTGAGGTTACAGTTCCGGCCAAGGTTACGAGTAAGAAACAAATGCCGCCGGTGGTTCCGGACGATGCTCCTGATTTTGTTAAAGAGGTTACAGCAGAACTAATAGCACTTCGTGGTGATAAAGTTCCTGTAAGCAAAATGCCGGTTGACGGCAAGTTTCTGACCGGTACGACAAAATACGAAAAACGCAATATCGCCGTCAATATTCCCGAGTGGGAGCCTGATGTTTGCATTCAGTGTGGAACATGCTCTTTTGTTTGTCCACATGCGGCTATAAGAATAAAGGCTTACGACCAGAAGTATCTAAAAGATGCTCCGGCATCATTCAAAAGTGTTGATGCCAAAGGCAAAGACTTTAAAGGTATGAAATTCACGGTTCAGCCTGCTCCTGAAGACTGTACCGGTTGTGGTGCCTGTGTCCTGGCTTGCCCTGCTCAGGAAAAGGATGAGGCTAAGCAGCCAACAGGCCGAAAGGCAATCAATATGGTGCCCCAGGAGCCTGTTCGCGATGTTCAGCGGGAGAATTATACATATTTCCTGGCTGTTCCGAATACCGACCGAGAGCTTTTCAAAACGGGCAGCGTAAAGGGCAGTCAGTTGATTGAGCCGTTGTTTGAATATTCCGGTGCTTGTGCCGGCTGCGGAGAAACGGCTTATGTAAAACTAATGACACAGTTGTTCGGAGACAGGGCCTTGATCGGCAATGCGACCGGCTGTTCATCGATTTACGGCGGAAATCTACCTACGACACCTTATTCGAAAAGGTTTGACGGCAGAGGTCCGACATGGAGCAACAGTTTATTTGAGGATTGTGCCGAATTTGCGATGGGTATGCGACTTACAGTTGACAAATTCCGGGAAAATGCACTTATAATGATGGATAAGGCGGCAGAGAACGGCTGTATTGATTCGAAACTGCAACAGGAAATTCGAACGGCCACTTTGGAGGATAATCCCGACCAGGGTGCTATCGAACAGCAGCGGGCTCGGGTGGATGAGCTAAAAACTCAGTGCAGAAAAAGCGATTGTTCTTATTGCAGGCAGCTATTGGATGTTGCTGATTATCTTGTTCGAAAATCCGTTTGGGCTCTTGGTGGCGACGGATGGGCCTATGATATCGGGTACGGCGGAGTGGACCACGTTTTGGCAAGCGGTAGCAACGTTAATGTGCTTGTTTTGGATACGGAAGTATATTCGAATACCGGTGGACAGATGTCTAAATCAACACCGAGGGCTGCGGTTGCCAAGTTTGCCGCTGGTGGAAAAATGATGCCTAAGAAAGACCTCGGGCTTCTGGCTATGACTTATGGAAACATTTATGTCGCCATGGTGGCGATGGGTGCAAATACCAATCAGACTGTAAAGGCATTTGTTGAGGCCGAGGCTTACTCCGGACCTTCACTGATAATTGCCTATTCCCACTGTATCGCCCACGGTATTAATATGACGGCGGGTTATCTGGAGCAAAAAAAGGCAGTAGCGTGTGGTCATTGGCCGTTATATAGATTCGACCCGCGGCTTACAGAGCAGGGTAAAAATCCATTACAACTCGACTCAAAGGCTCCAACGGAAAGCTTCGAAGATTATGCTTACGGAGAAAATCGTTATCGAACGCTAAAGCAATCCAAACCCGAAGTGGCGGCGCAGTTAATCAAACTTGCCAGCAGTGATGCTTCTCAAAGGTATGCTCTGATGGAGCAGCTTGCAAATTTGGCGTGCGATGGAAAGTGTTAAGCGTAAGGACTAAAATGTAAAATAGGAAATAGGAGGCTAACGGAAATCAAATGGGCAATAGGTTCTCAAAGATAATTTGGATGGTTCTTGTCGTTGCTTTCATCTTCACAGGATGTCAGCGGAAATACGAGGAAGAAGCAGTAGATGCTTTAGATTCCGGGCCGGAGATTGATATGACTTCTGTTCCGCCTGATTATGTCGTTAAGGCGATTGAAGCGGTTGGCGGCTGGAATGCATGGATCCGAACAAAAGAGCTGCAGCTTGATTGTGTAGTAACTTTTTATCAGCCGGACGGCAGTTTCTACCTGACAGAGCAGCATTATGTGGTTTATCCCTGGTCGAATTCTATACAGATTTCAGCTCGGGAGCCGCAGGGCAGGTTTGTCTGGCAGTTATCGAAAGGCAAATTCGATGTATTGCAGGAAGGCGGACAAAGTGATGTACTACCGGTCGTAATAGGCAGTAATCATTTTGCTGAAATGATATTGAGTATTATGACAGTACCGGCGCGTTTTTTAGATGAATCGGCGGAGTTTTCCAAAGAAACCACCGGGCTCAAAATCCAGGGACAATGGTATTACCCGATTAGCAGAATAAGCAGACCGGTTGTCGGAGCCGAACTCAATTCCGAACCTGCTTATGTTTTATCTAAGGCTGTTTTCTATCAGAATAGTGACAACTCTTTAATAGACATGCTTATATTTGACTTTATGAGCGGAGATAGTAATTTTGCGGTTCGCGGTTATGACTATACAGAAGTAGAAAAAGACGGTGTTCATGTACCTGCCAGAATAGAGATATTTAAAGCCGACGCACGGGGCGATTTGCAGGAACGACTTGTTAAAATAGATAACAACACCGTGAAGCGCTCAAAGTAGAATTAAAAAAGGTCGGGTTTTTGGGCCCGACCTTTGGTCGTTTGGATTTCGTTTAGAATTTATCTTTTCGGCGCATTCGAAAATTCTAATTCATATTATTACCAGAGGGTTTAGAATTCTGCTGCATCATCATCTTCATTTGCTGTTGCATCATTAGAACGGCTGTCATTATCTCTTTGAGATGCTCTTTTGGCAGAGCAATATTCACAACCATCTTGCCATTTCCAGCCTTGCCTGCCAATGCAATATTGCTTTTGGTTGGAATATCCGTCTGCAACATCGGCATTGGTATTGGCATAACTATCATTGAACCGGCTATCTTTAACCAGCGCAGCACATTGTATGTCACCACAAAGTCAGCTTTTTCTGCCTCAGGGAGCATCGCCAGAGCAGCCTTCATCTCTGAGCCCATTTGCCGTCTGCCGGCTTTTACCTGGTCAATCAGCTCACGTATCGACGAATCCGCATTACTGCCGATAGTTAAAACACAGAGCCCATCAACGATGCCCCATCTATAATCAAATCCTCCGCCGTACATAGCATTTATCATTTGTCCCTGCGGTGAGGCGGCATCTGTTGATTTCATCATAAGTTTTGCGGAATCTATCGAGATGTTTTTATAGCTGTCAACACCACGTTGTATCTCAAAGCTGGTTTCTATTCCCATGTTCTTATAAAAATCCAGAATGCCACTGGTGTTGAAAAGCTGCATTGAATTTTCGATTAGCTGGTTGAATTTATTCTTATCTTTGACAGCTATAACATACTTCGCAATAAAGGGCGGTTTGTTTTGGGTGTCTATCGAAGCTGAACATGCCATCGGTCCACCGAGACAGTCAATTCCGTCTGCTATAAGAGCTTTCATCTTCTCGATATCCCCGGTGTTCATACTGTCGCCGGCCATAACGGCAAGCAAATCGATACCCTTGAGGTTGAATTCTTTCCAGAAAGATTTATTTACTGTAACTCCGAAATTCATCATCGCCCCATCTTCCAGATAGTTAAGAAGATTGTTCTTTCTGTCCGCTGAGGTATCTGAGACGAACATATTCGCTAAATCCGTTCCGGGAACGGCGGAGAGGGTTTTTGTGATATTCAAGACATTAGGCTTCGGGTTGATAGCTATGCTGAAGTACCGGGCTTCCTTCATTAGCTTCTGAAGAATGTCTGCGTACATATTCATTATATTTTGGGTGAACTTCTTCATATTTTTCGGCGGCGCCCCCGGGCTGTCAGGTCCGGTGCTTTTTATTATTGTTTTTATCTCTTCAATTTTGCCCAGTAACAAAGGTCCAAAAGTACTGGATGCCTGTTGGATATTACCAAAGGCCCACACCGGTTCGAGTATAGCCAGTTTAGCCTCGGCGGCATCAATGGAACTCGCAAGCTTTGCTGTCCCGGCGGTTGAAATCACTTTTGCCATTCTGAGAAGCTTGTCATAATCATTTGCCCAGCTTATCAATGCATGGTTGCCAACCTTTGTAATCAGTATTATAGGGGTACCATTGCTTGTGATTTTAGAAATGCCGTTATCATCCGGCTGGCTGCAGTTGGGATTGCTGCTGATAAATTGTCTATAATCTGTAACAGGAACAAATCCGCCGATGAAAATATTTGAAGCCGGATTACTTGATGTTTGTTCTCCAGGCAAAATAACGCCAAATACAACAAGGCTGCCGTTCATATCAATGCCGCTCAACTCCGGATTGCCCAAAACATTTGCTAACTGCATGCGCACCAGCATCGAGAGCCCCAAAGGCATAGGTGAGATGCCGGCTAAAAACTGATCTATTTGATTTACTGTGTTTTCAAAATGATTTACCCGTATGCAAAACAGGCTCTCGGCCGGGAGCATTTTGAGTAGTGGGTCATCTTCAGGTTTTACTACGCTTGCCGCCTGCAGTCCTGTAGCAAGGACGAGCATTACCAGTAATCCTGTCACAAACGTACTTCTTACACATTTCGACTTCAACATTCTTTGTACCTCCATAAATTACGACCGACAAATATGTTTCTTAACCATTGTAGACTGAGTCTTACAGTAGAAAACGTTTCGTCCATAAGAAAGTTACAAAAAATCTGTAGAAAATTCTTAAAATCCGAAAACGTCTATCATGACAATACAATAATTCATCGGCGCTAAATGCTCTTCTATTTAAGAAACTAAGCTGAGAAACTCACATCCTACGCTTACGTGACATATTTTCCTTCGATTTATTATTTTTTATCGGTGTTAACACAATATTCCTATCAGAATGGACTTTGTGTCTATATTGGTATTGCAGTAATTATCGGCCCCGGATAAAGAGACAGCTCGGAACAAACTCTATATTTCCGTGATATAAATGAATAGACGGGGATTTTATTGTCGACGGGCAACATATTAGCGATTATGCCATAGAGTCATCACGTTTCATAAGTGCTTGATAGAGTAATAGTTGTGATAAATACAGGATTGGGAACATCTTATAGAAATTTTGTTTTATTGTTCATAAGTTATAGGAAATCGGCGTTTTAGCAGATATATGAATATTGGTAGTAATTTTCTTTTCTGACCTTGTTAGATTGCCTTTATCAGCGTCAAATAAAGTTAAGCGAGGAAAGTATTAAACCGATAAATTTCCGAGTTAAGATGTGTTTTTAGGGGTCCAGGGGTTTTGGATAGAGTAAAGCTCGGTGTTTTTGGAAGTTTATTACTATGGACGGGATACTAAAGGCAAGTGAAGGCAAAGGTAGCAGGCTGGACTTTCGATGTGATAATTCGCGTTTGAGAGTCGAAACAATTGGCAAAACCGGCCACCTTTTGTTTTTTGCTTCATTTTTATTACTATTTTTTACACTTTCATCTGGTTGCGGTAATAAGTTTTTTGACCCGACACAGGTAGGAAGGTTTCGTCCTGTTCCTGCCGTCAATGTCATATTGGATTCATTAGGTGTGGCCGAGGAGACAACGGTAGCCTGGGAACAGGCCGAAGAGCCAATGCCCATAGATACTGTTGCGGTTGAGTCTGATTATCTTTTCAGGGCGGGTGATGTTATCACAGTGGCTATCTTCGAACTGCTTCAAGAGGGCATTCAATTTGTTAACAATTATGTCGTTACTGAAACCGGCAGAATATCCATACCGGAAGTTGGAGTAATTGAAGCGGCGGGCTTGAGTGAAACGCAGCTTGAAGAACAGATAAAACAAGTCCTTTCACCAGGCATATTGAAGAATCCGTCGGTTATAGTAACTTTGTCCGGCTCTCAGCAGCGAGCTTTTTCAATATTAGGTGACGGTGTTCCCCTTCCGGGCAGATACCCAATTCCGCGATATAATTTCAGGCTGACCGATGCGCTTGCGACGGCAGGAGGGCCGAGGCAGTTTAACGTAAGCTATATTTTTGTTTCACGTTATAACGATGACAATAAGGCAGCAGGACATGAATCTCTTAAGCCGGGATTCGATGGGCTTGAGCTGAAAATGATTGACCCCGAAACTGCCGCCCCATCGCACAGGATGGAGCAGACTGTATCGCCTGGTGGACAATATGGGTATCAATGGCCTGAAAGTAAAGTAGTTATAACCTCATCTGAGATGGCAACGGATGATTGGGAAGCGGCTGGAATGCCGAAAGCCTTCCAATGGCCGAGTAATCGAAATCCTGGTCGGGTGGACACACAGACTGAATTGCAACCATCTGCGCAAGAGCCGGTAGGTGTCAATGACATATTGAATACTTTAGAGGAACGCTCTCGCCGCGAACAAATATGGTTAAACGGGCCGGTTGATGTCGAAAACGCAATGGAGTCGTTTCGAGTGCTGGCACGTTCCGAAAATAGGATGGATGAACGAGTAGTAAGTCGCGGGGATTCAATGGCATTTGCCCCCGCGCCGGCTGCTCCGAAGGCAATTGATGAGCCTGTAAGTGTTAGAGACATTCTAAAGACTCTGCAAGAGCGTTCTCGCAATCAAGAAAAACGGCTGAATGGGGGTGTAGATGTTGAAAATGCGCGGGAGTCTTTTCAGGAGCTGGCTCGTTCCGATAAGTGGGCAAATCGACGAATAAATAGTCCGCAAGCTCTGGCATCATCGGCGCCGGTTACTCCAAAAGTGATAAATGAGCAGTTGACTTCGAAAAATTCCGGGCACATCGAGTGGAAATTTAAGGATGGCGAGTGGGTTCCTGTTTCAAGTGCTTCACAGGCACCACCTCCGACTCCGACTCCAACTCCAGCACCAGCTCCAACGCAAGATAAAGAACAACCCGGACATATTGAGTGGAAATTAAAGGATGGCGAGTGGATTCCTGTTCAAGTGGGTACGCCGACTTCGCCAGAAGCCACTAAGCCTGTAAGGCCTGTTATTAAGATTGAATCCGGAGAACAGCCGGCCGGACAATATGAGGTGCCGGGTGTGAAGCGTGAATCCGGTACCGGGACTCGCCTTATAAGAATTCCGGCTAAAAAGTTACTTGAAGGTGATTCCAGATATAATATCGTGATAAAGCCCGGTGATACTATTCATGTGCCGGTTGATGTTGTTGGTGAGTTCTGCATAATGGGTCACGTAAACCGTCCGGGTTATTTTAATATGACGGGACGACCAATGACTTTGAAAATGGCTATAGCTGCTGCGGGTGGTTTGGGACCTTTGGCCTGGCCTAAACGTGTCGAGGTGGTTAGAAGAACAGGCAGAGCGAGTGAAGAAATAGTAATGCTGGATTTGGATAAGATTGCCAGCGGTGAACAGCCGGATGTCTTTATAAAGCCGAATGATTTAATCAATGTCGGAACGCATCCAACCTCCAGATGGCGGGCAATTTTGCGAAATGCCTTCAGGGCTACTTATGGATTTGGTTTTGTTTATGACCGGAATTTTGCAGATAGAGACTTTGGTACCAGCAGACCTTTACCGGGCTGGTTCTAAGAAAAGTATAGAGTGGAAAGTGCAGAACTGCCGAGCCCGACAGTTCTGTTTTTTTATAATTAGCGGTTAGTTTTCACTATGGTGTACGATATCATCTCTTTTGTTGCAAATAGGTCTGATTATGTTAAGAGTTGTAAAATGAATAATCAAATACAACAAACGAGTGCACCGCTTCAAAAGCAAAACTGGTACCGTCTTGGGCTGCATAATTATATTAAAATTCTTATCATAGGAATACTGTTCTGCTATCTTTTTCGCGATGAAATTCAGACTATTATCCACAGATGGCTTACGGACAGCAGTTGGTCGCACGGCTTTTTAATCCCGATGTTCAGTTTATATTTCATTAACCAGCACAAAGAAGAAATTCTCCGCTCAGTTCGGAATAATGAGTTACAACCAAATTATATTGGTCTGTTTTTTCTGATATGCGGAGTTTTGTTTTATCCCTTCAATATTGTTCAACTTCAGTACGGATACCTAAGACCCATTGGTATGATAGCAACGCTTGGTGCGATTGTGTTGTTTTTGGGTGGATGGCGACTGGTGAAGTATACGTGGCTGCCGATAGTTTATTTAATTTTTGCCGTGCCATTGCCTCGTAGATATTATGTTAGCCTTACTATGCCGATGCGGCATCTTGCTGCTTCTGTAGCAACTGCATTACTGAATCTGGTTGGCGGGATGGAAGCCAATGTCAACGGTGTTGTTATAGATGTGATTTATAAGGGACGGCAACTGGAGCCTTCGCTTAATGTCGCTGAGGCTTGCAGCGGGATGCGCCTGTTGATGGCCTTTTTGGCTTTGGGCGTTGCAATGGCATATCTGCACCACAGACCTTTATGGCAGCGATTAGTTCTTTTAGCCAGCACGATACCTATAGCGATATTCTGTAACATTGTGCGGGTTACGGTTACGGGCTTTATTTATGTGCTGATACATCCGAAATACACGCAGGGAATCTATCACGACAGCCTGGGATTAATGATGTTACCATTGGCTTTTGGTTTATATGGTTTTCTGGCATGGTTTATGTCGAGTTTGTTTATTGAAGGCAGTGACATAGTTAACGAAGATATTGTGGTTCATAGGCATAATAAATGATGCGAGACATTAGAAACAATATACGAGTATATTTTCAGCCGGCTTTTTTGATATGTGTCGCGGTACTTACGACAGCCGGGGCCGGTATGTCGATAGCCGTAAAAAGCTTCGGAGTGTACTTAAAAAAGGAACCGCTGCCGTTGAAGAAATCTTTTGACCTTCTGGATGAAAGTGATTTAGCTTCTTACAAAGTAATATCAAAATTAAAAATTGAGAACGAGGAAATAATCACAGCATTAGGGACCGAAGATTACATCCAGTGGATTCTAGAAGACACCGAAGCAGCAGATAATAGTGCGGCTGAAAAATGTATGCTGTTTATTACTTATTACCAGCTTCCTGACAGAGTGCCGCATGTACCGGAAGAGTGCTATGCCGGTGGAGGTTTTCAAAAATTGGCATCCGACAGTGTAACGCTGGAAATAAACAACAATGCCGGGTTTGAGAGAAAATTGCGAGGAAAACATCTTGTTTTTGGCAGTACGAAAGCCAGCCTCTGGCAAAGAGGTGAAAAATTCCCGGTTTTGTACTTATTTAAGGTCAATGGAGAATATGCAGCTTCCAGAGAAGAGGCCCGAATAGCTTTGAATAAGAACCTTTTCCGGAAATCTTCGTATTTTTGCAAGGTAGAGCTGGTTTTTAACCAGACGTTGATTCCACCCAACAAAGAGCAGGCAATTAAAGCAGGTGAAAAGCTCCTGGCCGTGATTTTGCCTGTTTTAGAAACAAAATACTGGCCTGACTGGGACAAGTGAAATGTGATTTGAAGGAAAATCCAAAATCAAAAATATCCAATACGAGGTTAATTTATGGCTAACAGGAGGTTAAATAAAAAAGTTGCACTTATCGGCTCGGTGATTTTTGTAGTTCTTGCCATGGGGGCCATTTTCGTAATGTTTCAATTAAGCGGAGATCCGCAAGAACTTATCAAAGATGCTGAGGATGCTCTGCAAGCAGCACGACAGGCAACGGATGAACAAATAAAACAGCAAAACTATGACAGGGCTGAAAGCAGTTTTCGCGGAGCATACGCGAGGGCAAAAACCGACGATCTCAGAGAAGAGATACTTTTTAAAATGGTGGATATGTACCTCGAGGTTGATGCGAAGGAATGGTCTTTTGTTTTGGGGTGTTGGGACGAGATAATAAGAATAAATCCCAATAATGCGAAAGCTCGATTTGGGCGTTTAAAATATTTTCAAATACTGTCTGACAGCAGTATCGGCGGTCCATGGCAGGAAGTGTACAAACAGGCGTCGGAATTTTTGAAAGTGGCGGAAGATGCAGACCTGCTTGGAGAGGATACGGCCAAGTGGGATGTCTTTGAAAACGAGCAAATAAACACCTCTCGGCAGCGGCTGGGGCCGTATTTGTATCTACTAAGAGGCAGGGCCGCCCTGGAGATGGCATCTATGGGGGCAGTTACCGACAGAGACGAATCGCTTGCACAGGCAGTCGATGATTTGAAGAAAGTCCAGGAGTATGAGCCAAATAATATAGATGCCTATTGGTACTTGGCTATGGTTACAATGACAAAAGGGGAACTATTGGCTTCAAGAGGCGGCCCTGAAGAAAGAGAAAAAGCCATAAAACAGGCAACGGCAATTTTGGAGCAGGCGGTTCAGGTAGCCCCGACTGAACCGAGAGCACATATTAATCTTCTGGCAATGAAGCTTATGCTTTCTAAAAACAGCGATCCTGCCCAGCAGAAGGAACAGATGGAAGCACTAGAACCGGAGTATTTGTCGCTTGTAAATAACTTCGATTCCAGCGCAGAGGCATTTGCCGCAATGTCTCAATTTTATTCGGCCTATTCGTCCTTTATAGGTCCGCGGCTGGGCCCGGAAAAACTTGATAAGGCTATAGAGGCCATTGAGCATGCGATGAGGCTGGATGGACAAAATGTGCGTTATTCGATAAGTGCGGCCAATTTATACTACCGAAAGTTTTCTCTTTATAGTCAAAAGCCCCAGATATATAAAGCAATAGAGACAGCTAAGAATGCACTTACTTTGCCGGATGCCCAGGATAAACCGGGTCCACGTCATCGGGCTAATATAACCAACAGATTTATGCTGTATGCTTTTCTGGCAAATTGCTACATCGAGCAGATACTTGAGCCAGGTGAACCGGATAGTCCATCGCAAATTGCTGTGTGGATGACTGGTGCTGAGCAGGCCGTGCACGAAATCGAGCAGATTTTTGGCAGCGGCGAAGAGCCGTTCATTATTAAGTGGAAAGGAATGCTCGAGCTTGCAAAGGGAAATAAAGAAACCGCTATCAAAGACTTATATACAGCTTACGAAAAGTTTAAAGCACTTAAACCGCCCGAGCCATCCTCCTGGCCGAGAGACGACGAATTTTCACAACTTTCTTACACTCTGGCGAAGATTTTCAAAGACAGTCCTGAGATTGGTGCGGTCGCTGAATTTCTGGTAAGTGCGCTCTATTCAGGAATTAGTGAGATTAAACCTGAAGCTCGTTTGGATTATGTAGATGTGATTATGAAGTTCGGTAACTGGTCGGACGCCATACACAATATAAATGCTTTTGAAGAATATTTTGGGCCTAATGAGAGAAGCCGGATACTTCGTATCAAAAGTTATATCGGAGCAAAGCAGTTTGACGAGGCAGAGAAAGAATTGTCGGTCAGGATGCAGGATGAGCCCGATACGATTAAACTAAAACTAGCGCTGACGCAGACCAGAATCAGGCAAATGCAATTGAATATGGCACAAAAGGAAATGCGTGAAAACTCGGACATTATTCCCTTGCAAACAGAACCTGAAGAAAAAGAGCCTGTAGGGTTGACGGCCGACATCGGTGTAATGACAGAAGAATTGAAAAGTTACCGGCAGCATGAGACGGAACTGCTGGAAAAACTGCTGCTGGTAGAGCCGAATTCTGTCGGACAAAATTCTATTGTCGGTATTTGCAGAAATTACATCGCGCAGGGCCAGGCAAATCGGGCGGAAAGTTTAGTCGATAGTTTTTTAGGACATTTTCCGGAAAATACAATAGTGCAGGTTTATAAGCAGATACTTTCCGAACCTGACCCGGC
>CAZIAN010000054.1:12808-17688 GCA_964537355.1 uncultured Pirellulales bacterium
AATTGTCAGGGGCAGATTTTTGCAGCCCGCCTGGCAATGGCTAAAGGTAAATTCGAAGATGCTTTGGCGACAATCGACGAATGTTTGAAAGGAAGACCGGTATTTTCATACGCTTATATGCTCAGAAGCGAAATCAATGCTGCTCTTGGAAATGAGCATGCATCTATGGAGGACATTAGCAAAGCCGCATCTTTAAATCCTCTGGATGGAGTTATTGCAAAAGCATCGGCCAATGTTTTATATAATCGAAATCAAAAGCTTGGTGATAGTGTCTCTTCTGCTCAGGTGGTTGAAGTCAGAACCGCTCTGGAAAGGGCAATTGCGCTGAATCGCGGTGATTTGTCTTTGCTGAGCTTGTATGCGGAGTATATAGCGCCTACAGAGCCCATGAGGGCTATCGCAATTCGACAGGACCTGCAACGTGCAGCTCCTAACATGGAAAATATTTTACTTCTCGGTCAATTGGCAACTCAAGTGGCTGTCAAAGAAACCAATTCGAAGCTCAAGGATGCGATATTTGCTATTGCTGCTTCGGCTTTCGAGCAGGCGAGGAAAATAGATCCTCAGGACAAGCGGATGCTTTATTACTATGCTGAATATTTTCGGGCCATAGGTCAGGATGAAAAGGCTACGGCTCTGCTGGAGGAATCTCAGGAGCAGAAGTTGCTTTGGGACAATTATTTTCAGCAAGGCCGGTACAGCGATGCAAAGAAGGTGCTGGAGCAATTATACAAAGGCGAATCTAAGGATGCGGCGGTTCTCAGAGGTCTTTTGCTTGTTGCCGAAAAAACCAACGACAGGGAGGCTGTAAAGAAATATTCCAGTGAGCTTATAGCGTTTCAAGATACCGTAGAAAATAATCTTGTTCAAATAGAGGCTTTTCTTAGATCCGGTCTTATCAGGGAAGCTGAATACAAATTACAGAGTTTTAAGGAAAAGTATCCCAGCGAACGCAGAATACTACTGCTTGAAGGCTGGCTGCTGATGAGACAGGGACAACTGCAAAAGGCGTTGGAGCTGACTAACAGAAATCTCCAGACCAACAGAAACAACCCGGTGGCATGGCGGTTAAGAGGTGAAATTAATTTCTTTCTTGCAGATTATAATAAGGCAATCAGTGACCTTAGAGAAAGCAAATTATTGTCGGATGAGCCTGCTACTCGAATTTCTCTGGCTAAGGCTTATATGGGCGCCGAGCGATACGAGGATGCCATAACCGAACTTAAAGTTACGATTAACACTCCCGGTATTCACTCCGAAGCCAGATTATTGCTTGAAAACATTTATTCACGGCTTGACAGAAAACCGGCCTTGAAGAAATTCTATGAAGAGACGCTTGAGAAATTTCCCGACAGTGTACAGTGGCTTAATCGAGCTGGTGCATTTGCCGTTAAGACGGGTGATTTCGACAAAGCCGAGCAATTGTATCAGAAAGCTTATTTGCTCAGGAGCCAGGCAAACCCTGCCGGCAATGACGGAAACGAGGTACCTGATGCGCTGTATGCTGCGGCGTTCGATGGATATATGAATGCCCTTATACTCGGAGCGGGAGAACAGAATACCGGAAACTGGAATCCTCGGAGGTTGGATAAAGTTTTCCAGGAGTGTGGAAAATATCTCGATGGCAGCTTGGCCTCCGTAGCGTATTTGAGAATGGCTCAAGCGAAGCTGAAGCTCGGCGATAAAATGACTGCTGTCGAATATTGTCACAAAGCTGTTGATAAAGCGGGCGAAGATGAAACGCTTGCCTCTGAGGCTTTGCTGAGAATGCTCCTTATGCTTGGGCCAGATGAAGTTTTGAAGTATTGCAGGCAAAAACTTGAAACTAATCCGGATTCGATAGCCGCCAATTTTGCTATGTTTAATTTGGCAAAGATTAACAATGAGTTCGATAAAGCAATAGATTATATTGAAAAATGCATAAACCTGTCTGATCCCGACAGCTCCCGCAGGGTCGAATACACATTGAAGAAAGCGGATGTTTTAACCCTCGCATACGAGAGAAGCTCCGATAAAAATTATCTCTCGGCGGCTATCACAGTTTACAAAAGTCTGCTAACTAAAATGCCGAGTAATACCATTATTCTAAACGATTTAGCTTATTTTCTTGCTGAAAATAATGAAAGGCTTCCGGAAGCTCTTCAATACGCCAAACGCGCGCTTGATGAACAGCCGAATAATCCCGGCTACCTGGATACTTATGCTTATGTGCTGCATAAAAAAGGTGACAATTCGCAGGCATTTGAATTTGTGGCGGCCTCGTTGCAGCAATATCAGCAGAATAATGTTTTCGTACCGGCGGTAGTGTACGAGCATAAGGGTTTGATAAAAGAAGCACTTGGTGCGAAAAATGAAGCGATTGCTGCTTATAGACAGGCGTTGGATGCAGGAGAAGACAAATTGTCGCAGAAAGCCAGGCAGCGAATCAATAAGGCTATCGAGCGGCTTTCGTCATAATGCCTTTTATAAAATATAGCTGTGCGTAATACGAGAATTGTTTTATTGGTTGATTCCGAGTAGATAGCAGAATGGCCGAAGAAAGACCAATAGCATCAAATAGAATGCCAAGAGCGCCTGGACAGGGATTCCAGGTGGCGGCCTCGATGACATCAAAAGAGGTTATGGGGATATTGCGCAGGCACATTTTTCTGATATTTTTTCTGACTATGTTGGGCGTAGCGGCCGGCGGCGCCGGTTGGTATCTGTTACAGAAATATATTCCGAGATATACCTCCACAACTTATATCAAGGTTCTTCCACCTGTAGAAAAAGATCCTATGGACATCGTAGCACCTCAGGTGCAGAAGGATATTCTTTACGGTTATCGTCAGTCAATAGCTAATCTTATCAAACAGCAGAGCAGCCTTGAGGCTTTACTTAATAGTGACGTAGTTAAAGAGACCCAGTGGTATGAACGCAGAGGTAAGAGTGTTAGAAAAGCCGTTAAGTATTTGAACAGATATTTAACTGCTTATGCCCACAGAGACGCTGAGTTTGTTGAAGTCTCAATGACCTGCCGTGATGCAAGAGAAGCCAAAAAAATAGTTGATGAAATGGTGCGTTTGTTTATTGCAAAGCAGGGAAGCGTAGAAAGAGGAAAGGTGAGCGAGGAATTGGTTAAACTTGAAGAGCGGCAGGCCCGGGTTAAAGCGGAGCTGGATGCAGCCGACAAGGGGCTGGATGATGTCCGCGAGAGATGGGGCATAACCGACCTTGCTATGCCCGCCGGACGTAATTTCCAGCATACAATCACTTTGAAGTTGAATGATTTGGAACTCGAAAAAAATAACCTTGAGCTGGGAATAAGGCAGCTTAGTGCTGACATAGCAAATCTTAAGGATCAAGCGACAGGCCCTATTACTGAGCAGGTTCAATATGCGATAGAAAAAGATGCCGTTATGGTTACACTTGCTCAGCAGCTTGCCTTTCAGGAAGCACAGCTTTCCGCCAAACTCACAAAGTTCGGTGAAAATCACAGAGATGTGCTCCAAATGAGGGAGCAGATAGAAGAAATCAAAAAAAGAAGAGAATTAAGGAAGGTCGAGATCGGAGAACTGACCCGCACGGCGAATCTCGCAAATGCCCGTGACGGCTTGCATGTTTTGCAGGAAAGGTTTGAGCTTTTAGAAAAACAGCGGCAGGAGGCGGTAGCGCAGAAAAAAGAGCTTGACTTGGCGCGGGTTCAGTATGAGCAGCGGCTGAAGATAAGAGACGAGAGAATCGTAATGCTCGACTTAATCAAGGAGCAGGTCGAGAAATTGAAGATGCTGCATGACTCTCCGGATACACCAAAAGTCCAGGGAATTGGTGAAGCTCCGATACCGCTGGAAATGGCCTTCTCCCGCCAGTGGTACCTATGGTTCCCCGGTGGAACTATGTTGGGTCTTATGTTTGGTGTAGGTCTTGCCTTTCTTATTGAAATGGCTAATGATCTGGTTCGTACACCCAGTGACGTCGCCAAATATTTGCATATTCCCCTTTTGGGTGTTATTCCCGATGCATCCGAAGATAATCAGGTTCGCCGCATTGAGCTTTGTCATACTGTTCGTCTGGCGCCCTACTCCGTTACAAGCGAATCTTACAGGCGATGCCGGACGAATTTAAAGCTCTCCGGCACGGCCAAGTCTTTGAAGAGTTTGCTTGTCAGCAGCGGTATGGCGGGGGACGGCAACACTTCCGTGGCGGTAAATCTTGCAGCAACTTTTGTTGCCGCGGATAAGAAAGTCCTATTGATAGATGCTAATTTCAGACAACCAAAATTAGAAAGACTTTTTCCAAAAATACAATCCGACATACTCGAAGATAAGCTTGAAGCTGAAGGTTTTGATTTTGGATTGAGTAGTGTGCTGACGAAGCAATGTGGTTTCCAGGAAGCTATAAGGCCCGGCGGCATAGAGGGCCTTGACATAATCGATTGCGGGCCTTTACCTGCTAATCCGGCGGAGCTGCTCGGCAGCCCGAGGATGGAAGAGCTGCTTGGCCGCCAGCGGAACAACTACGACCACATTATAATCGATGGGCCGCCTGTCCTGCTGGTGAGCGATGCTAAAGCATTGGCTCGACTCGTTGATACGACTGTTCTGGTAATTAATGCCGCCGCTACGAGCAGGGGCGCTGCCCAGAGAACTATTCGCGAATTCAAAGAAGTGAATGCCAACATAATCGGCTGTGTGCTCTTTGCCGTAAGGTCCATGAAAGGCGGGTACTTCAATGAGCAGTTCAAGTCATACCGGAAATATGAGAAAAAAGCCAAAAAGGCCAGAAAAGCAGCACTTGCCGCCGGCTTGACTTAAGCCTTAAAATATTGAAAATTCAATTCAATAGTGACAATCATTGAGCTTTATGTTATCATGCCGAAACTTGATGTATCCTTAAATCAA
>CAZIAN010000055.1:0-14159 GCA_964537355.1 uncultured Pirellulales bacterium
CGAGCCCGAAGTGCCGGCGAATATCCACATCGAAATAATATTTGTCGCCCTGGTAGCCGAACAGTGCGCTGCTTTTGGCGATGTCGTCAGATGAAATAAACTTCTCAAAACGCTTAAGCTCTTTAGCCTTACTCGTTAGCCCCCATGTCTCAAGGTCGAGGTTGAAATCAATCTCGTCCATTATGAATTGCCTTAGCCGCATCAATTTACGGTAGCTGCTCTTGCCTTGCAGTTTTTTGAAACAGTCCTGCTGCCGCCACTGCCAGATAATCGGGCTCATAATATTAGCTAAAACCAGGCTGTACATCAGTTCCGGAAATACGAAGATTTCCATGTCCGAAAGTGTTATGGCGGAACTATATTTTTCTAATTGCTCTGAATTCATTTTGCGTTTGGAATCCTCAATTACCTGAGTCTTTCAAATTATTTGGCATTTCCTCAATAAATCCCCTTATCTCATTTCGTACCTTTCTAAAGGTTTCCATGATATCTTCTTCGCAGCCGGATGCAAAGTACGGGTCTTCAAAGGGTTTGTGGAAGACCTTGGCTTGGCCGGCAAATACCGGACAATTCTTTGCGGCATTGTCGCATAATGTTATTACATAATCAAAATCTATTTCAGAAAATTCGTCAAGGTGTTGGGATTTTTGCGATGAAATGTCCACCCCATCCTCAGCCATTACTTTTATTGCCCGGGAGCTTACTCCTATAGGGCGTATCCCCGCCGAATACGCATCAATGATATTTTCTTTGAGGTGTCTGGCCCAGCCCTCGGCTATTTGGCTTCGACATGAATTGCCCGTACAAAGAAATAATACCTTTATCTTTTCCTTATCACTGCACATAAATACTCCATATTTCCAGATAGTTTCTCTTGTTTACATTACTATATTATAAGGAAGAACCAATGATATTCTAAAATAACATGCCTATTGTTGTGTAGTTTATTTTATTGTAGAAACATAAAAAGTCTTGCATTGCTGCGATTCGTCAATAGATTACGGGCATGTTAAAGTTAAAATCCGGAATAATCAGCCGCATGTACGAAGCTGTTAAGAAGAGGATATCGACATTTCTTGCCGGTTTTGTTTTTGCCCTTTTGTGCTTTGTTGCTCTTAATACAGTTATGGTGCCGGTGTCAAAATCCGAATATTGCGGCGGCAAGTGCCACGAAATGAACACGGCGTACCTGACTTGGGAACTTTCACCTCATGGTACCAATTCTAAGGGTATTCGTGTTGAATGTATCGATTGCCACCTTCCGGAAAAAGAAAAATATTTTGCCCATATAACCGCCAAGGCGTATGAAGGGGCAAAGGATATGTATAAACATTACTTTGGCGATGAATATGACGGCGAAAAGATTCGCCAAAAAGTTCTTGACCATATATCGAATCAAAGGTGTTTACATTGTCATGATAATCTGCTTGCCAAGCCGGGTAGTTCGGCTTCGAGAATTGCTCACACAGCAGCATTGTCAAAGCCCAATGCCCAGGAAAATAGATGTATCCAGTGTCATGAGAATGTCGGCCATCAACGTCAAAATAAACTGTTTTCGCCGTAAATGCTCTCTGTCCGAATAATATGCTAACGCTGACGACAAAACTGGAATAGTTCACAATTCCGGCAGGCATTGCGATATTTACCGTTACAGTTTTCCACAATACCAATTCTGCTCAATGCAAAGTCGTATTTTACAGGGTCGGCCGGCTCAATTTCAGCAAAGCATTCTGTTATTGTTACTGCCGTTGATAAAGAAACTGTTTGTTTATTGTGAAATCCTAATATCCTGCACAACCTGCCCATATGCACATCGATCGGAACAATGAGCCTGGCCTTGTCTATTGACTTCCACTGCCCTGCATCAACGTCATCATTACGAACCATCCACCTCAGAAAAAGATTAAGCCGCTTGCAGGCGCTACCATTGGTGGGATTAACTAACAAATAATTCAGACCTCGGCTTGTCTTTCCATTATGCTCGGAAGCATATATATCCAGAAGAGAATTGCAGAATTTTGATAATGCCGGAATGATATTTATGTCGTCTGGATTATAGCCCTGAATAAAAAATTCCTCGATGCTCGTATATTGGTTCAGAACTTTCTTCAGCAAAGTCAGTAAATCCGAAATGTCCCGGTCCGTGTTAAAGCGGTGTTTGAAGCCGTTTAATTTTTTTCGTTCAGTTTTACCAAAACCTCTTACAAATTCATAAGGGCTTTCTCCCATACGCTCAAACAGGTTTGTTAGGCTTTTTTGAATCTGCTCGACCCGGCCATAGGCGAGATCCGCCGATAACAAAGCAACAATCTCTCTGTCAGAGGGTCTGTCATATCGATATACGAACTGAAGCGGGTCTGGTTTAATTAAATCATGATGGTTGTACTTATTGTACAGCTTATCAAGTATGCTTTTTATTGCAGTTCTTTTAGAAGCTTTTGCCATTTGTTGATATGCCCGTCTTCATCGGCCTGGTCTTTTTCAATGACCTTACGAGTATCTTCGTCCCAATCGATTGTCTTGAGAAGTTCTGCATAATGGTGGACAGCTTTTGTTTCAACCCAGATACCCATTTTAAGAGTTGCTTTTTTCCCAAAAAGGCGTGAGAGAAAGCCGAATGTAAAGCCGACGCACCAGTATGTCCATCTGATTATACTGGGCTTAAAACCATATTCGTAGAGCTTGACCTGGAAATCCTGATGGTGTGTCATCTCATTACACATAGCGGCTATTAGTTGACGATTTAAATCGCAATTCTCTCCGGTAAGCTGAAATCGGTAGATTGTCTGTGCCATAAGCTCCAGTGTATGCAATGTCAGAAGCCCTTTCTTAATAGCTGCCAACCTGGCAGGCTCTACACCTTGGTTTCTCATCTTGAAATCATCATTGCGCATCTGAGGCCGAACGATTGAGATATCATAAGATGTTGGCTCTTGCGTATTCTGGTTGTCCATCTTTCGATCTTCTCCTTATGGTAAAAAATTAAAAACTTAAGTACATTTCTGTTCTCTCACTCTTTCGACAAGCTTCTCCATTTGCGGTCATCAGACTCTATGAGATTGTCAGCCGCAGGGAAGCTCTCCTCTCCAGCCGGATATTCGTATAGTTCATAACTGTCATTTTCCCATGCCTGCATTATCGGTGACAATAACCGCCACGCTGTTTCTATGGCATCCTGTCTTGTGAAAAGCGTCTGATCACCGGTCATGCAATCCAGCAATAGTCGTTGGTATGCTTCAGGAGGTTCGGTCTCAAAGAGTTCATTGTAGCTGAAGTTCATCGTTAGTGTACTCATACATGTTTTCGCTCCCGGCCGCTTTGCCTGAAAACTCAGAGAAATTCCTTCCTCCGGCTGTATTCGCATCACAAGAACATTGGCCGGCAGCTCGTCAAGGCCAAAAGATGAAAACATCGAGTATGGAACTTTTTTGAAAGTAATTGCAATCTCCGTTTCTTTTACTGCCATTCTCTTACCGGTTCTAAGATAAAAGGGAATCCCCTGCCACCTCCAGTTATCAATAAACATTTTAGCAGCAATAAAGGTCTCTGTTGTAGAATCTGCTCTTACTCCCGGTTCTTCCAGGTACCCATTCACCTTGCTGCCTTTTATTGGACCGGAAACATATTGTCCTCGTACACACAGTTCATCCAGTTTATTTGTATCGAACGCTCGAATCGAACGAAGCAGTTTGACCTTCTCATCATGGATATGGTCTCCCTCGAAAGATATCGGTGACTCCATTGCCACTAAGGCGAGCATTTGGAGCATATGATTCTGGAACATGTCTCGAAGAGCACCGCTTTTATCATAGTAACTCGCTCGATGGTCAACACCGCTGGATTCCGCTAAAGTAATCTGTACGTGGTCAATGTAATTGCGATTCCAGACGGGCTCGAAAATGGTATTCGCAAAGCGAAACATTAAAATGTTTTGAACTGTTTCCTTGCCAAGATAATGGTCTATGCGATAAATTTGAGATTCGTTAAAACATCGATGGATTATTTTGTTCAATTCAACAGCACTTTGCAGGTCTCTGCCGAAAGGTTTTTCAATGACCAGCTTAATCTGCTGCTTGGAATGGAGCTTTTTGGTACAAGCCACTCCTGCCGGAGCAAGATTTTCTACTATGGTAGGGTATAAAAAAGGAGGTACTGATAGATAGTGTACCAGACTTTCATACACCTTATGTATTTTATCTAACTCTGCAAGTCGGGCTTTAATGTGTTCGTAGAAATTCGCATCATTATAATCACCATCGACATAATAAAGCTTACTCAGAAATGCATCTAAATCTTTGCCGGATGCCGGGTCGGATTTTTCTCGTATTGATTGTTCAGCCTTTTTGCGGAATTCTTCGTCTGAGAATTTTTTTCGGCCGCAGCCTAACAGATAAAATCTGTCATTAAGTAAGTTTCGCGAAAAGAGCTGGAAGAGGCTGACGAACAGTTTCCTGCCGACTAAATCACCTGATGCACCAAAAACTACGAAGGCATTAGGGCCCGGCACTGTTTCAGCACAGAAAATCTCCCTCTTATCTATTGTCGGCTTAATTTCCGGCATAGCATATATTCCCTATATGTTTGGTATTGGATGCAGAGTATCGTTAAACTGCAACAATGTTCAGCCATCCACCGGTTCAAATTCTTCTTTTCCGACCCCGCAATCGGGACATACCCAGTCATCCGGCAGGTCTTCAAAAGCGGTACCAGCTTCAATATCATTGTCAGGATCGCCGATAGCCGGGTCGTAAATATATCCACACATAATACATTTATACTTTTTCATATTGTTGTCTCCTTGTTTTTTACATTTTCTTTGTTTTATTTCTCTATAGTTAGCTGCTGTTTGTGGCTTAAGGGTAATCTGAAATACGGTATTGAAATTACAGCCTTCGAATCTGTCGGTTTCTGCGAACATATTTTGTATATTGCACAGCTTAAGTTGAAAAAGACTCCGGATCTAACTTCAACGCCTCCGAAGCCAATTGAGCTATTCTCGCTGTTTCAACGCCTGATTGAGAATCTGAATGTGATGCATTTCCTCTTTGATAATATCATCAACTTTGTTTTTGTCATCACTGGTGGAAACGAAATCTTTCAGACCTTCATAGAAAGTGATAGAATCTTTTTCCTTTTCGAGGGCTCTTTTGAGAACTTCTGCTGTATTTTCCATGTTTTTTAGCCTGTGAACGGGTTCTGAGCCTGTGCCGAATACGGCAAGGCAGGCCATTAATTTTGGATCAAGCAGCTTTTTTTCAAGCCCAAAAACTCTCGAATTTTTGTTGGGTTTCGAAAATTGTTTTCCCATATCATGAAAAATCTGCTCGTGTCTGACCTCCCAGTCCGCTAATTCAAGAAACATATTGCGTATATGGGGTTCATTAAGTAGTTCTGCCGCTTTGCGGTAAAACTTCGCACCGTTGCGTTCAATTTGTCCGGCAATTTCGAATACCTCAAAAGCATTAAGTGCAACAGTCATTGGTCTCCTTTCAAGGATAGCTGTATATTTCTCTGATGAATTTCCTTCGGCAGTTGGTCCATGTATAATATATACTTGACGATGGAATACCATCCCTGTCGGCAGTGTATCCGATTATTTCAAAGCCTCCATTTTTTGGCTTAAAATAACTATGTGGTTCATTTCTTCTTTAATTATGCCCTCAACCTTGTCTTTACCGGCCTTGCGTGAGACAGATTCTTTCAGGCCGGTATAAAAAGCGATGGAGTCTCTTTCCAGGCCCATGGCCGTTTTCAGGACCTCATCAGGTGTGTCCAGATTGCCTAACTGGTTGACCGGGTCGGATTTGAGGTTAAAAACGTGATCATCAGCCATTGCCTGCAGATACATCTGCGCCTGGCCGTCGGGATCGAAAACGATTGGCTCGGCTTCTGTTCCGGAAAGCTCTTCTCGCATAGCTGCAAAGGTCTTCTCGTGCCTATCTTCCATAGCCGCAAGTTCTAACAGCAATTGGCTGACCTCGGGAAATTTTTCTGCTGCCGCACGGTAAAACTTGGCTCCATTTCGTTCTATTTGTTCGGCCATCTCAAAAACTTCATCGGCGTCAAATGGCATTCCCATTGTTTTTTTCCTTTCAGTTGCGTGAGGAATAAATACTTCCAAATTCAGTTCTTAATTGTAAATACAGCTTTAGTAAATTTCACCTTTGATAATTGACTCAAATTGAAATTCTTTCTATATACTTTAATGCTGATAACCTGAGGTTTAATTCGGCGATATGGCTCATCTCTTCATTGATGATTTCATCGACCTTATTCTTGCCGGCTGGCACAGGAACATAATTCTTGAGGCCCAGATAGAAAATAATGCTGTTCTTTTCAGACTCTATGGCAAAGTTCAGAATGTCTTCTATGGTTCCTTTATCTTTCAGTTGCTCAGCGGGGTCTTTTTCAGGATCGAAAATATGACTGTCGGCAATCTTCTGAAGGTATAAAGCCATTTCATTTTCCGGGTCGAATGTTGCTATGCTCCATTCCTTGGCCGATATCTGTTTTCTCATATTGGCGTAATTTTTTTCGTGTCCCTTTTCGAACTCGGAAAGGCTCAGCAGTATTGCACACAGGTTTTCATCGGTAAGAGCTTCTGCTGCTTTACGATAGAACTTAACGGAGTTTCTTTCCAACCGTTCTGCTATTTCAAAGACTTCAATGGCATTCAAAGAGATGCTCACTATTACGTTCCTTCTGTCGCAGGCGGCGTAAAGACTCGTTGTCCTAATTCACGGTCGAACATAAACATTCCACCCGGTGCGTTTTCCATCATTTTTAGTTGCTGCACTATTTCATCGGCGGTTGACTCTTCTTCGACCTGCTCATTGACAAACCACTGTAAAAAACTGTTTGTTGCGTGGTCTTTTTCTTTGATGGCCAAATCCACAAGATTGTTAATCAGGCCGGTTACTTTTTGTTCATGTTCGTAAACCGCTTTGAAAACCGCTAATGTTGAGTCCCATTCTGTTGGCGGTCCTTCTATAGCCTTCAGTAATACTCTGCCGCCCCGTTCATTTATGAAGTCATAAATCTTCGTCGCATGAATTACTTCTTCCTGTGTCTGTATTCTCATCCAGTTGGCAAAACCATTTAAGTTCTGAGCCTTAAAGTATGACTCCATCGAAAGGTACAGATACGACGAATACAGCTCTGCGTTAACCTGCTCGTTCAGGGCATCTTCCATCTTTTGGCTTATCATTCCTTACCCTTTCCACAGACCGTGAACATTGCAATGCTCTCTTGCACTGACGGAACCGGCATCAACTTTAAACACAGCTTCGGGCTCACCGCCGGGTTCGAGGAACTGTCGATATGCCTTGCCGTCTGCAAGCAGCTCAATCCACTCGATATAATGTTTCTCTTCCATCGGATGCGGCACAGAACCTACCTTGACTTTATAGCCGCCATCGATTTTTTCGATTACGGGTACGTGTTTTTCTGTTGTTGCATCAGCGGTTTTTTCATCCAGAAGCTCCATTGGTTTACCGCAGCAGACCAATTCACCTGTCCCGCCGTGAAGAACCTCTACGATATTACCGCATGCGGCACATTTGTAAATTTGAAGTTTTTTAGCCATAATCAATTCCTTTCATGATTTGACGATATTAATTTGTAATTCCAATTTCCTTGTGCTTGGCATGAATATCATCGGCAAGCTTCTCGATTGCGGCAAAGTCATTCTCTTTAGGTTCACCTTTTGCCAACACCGGCTCGAGAATCTCTGCCTTGAGATTTGACATCATACCTGTTAACTGTTCAACCATCTTTCCGCCCCAGCCGTATGAGCCGATGATTGAAGCAAATTTAGCTTTTGGCCTGAGAGCGTTGGCTAAAAATGCAGCGTAAACAACCGCCGGATGTGCACCGGCCAATACCATTGGCGTTGCAATCACAACTGTAGCCGCATCCACCAGGGCCATTGCGAGTTTGCCGATATCAACCGTTGAAAGCTCAAACTGCCTTACGGTAATACCTCTCTCGATCAGGGCCTCGACAAAATATGACACCATTTTACCTGTACTGCCGTGCATCGAAACATAAGCTACGATAACTTCATTCTTAACTGTCTCAGAAATCCAGTCCCTGTAAGCTTCAACAATGAGTTCCGGGTGATCATGTACCGGCCCATGACTGGGGGCGATCATATCGATCTCAAACTCAGCCAGCTTATCAAGATTGGAATTAATCTGACGCCGAAAAGGCATCATTATCTCGGCATAGTACCGCTTGGCATCTTCGAGCACTTTTGCATTGTCATCGACAAACAAGCTGCTTGTTGCCAGATGAGCACCGAAGAAATCACATGAGAAAAGTATCCTGTCTTCGACAAGATATGTACTCATAGTCTCCGGCCAGTGTACCCACGGAGTATAGATAAACTGTAAAGTTTTATCACCTAATGAGAGTCTCTGGCCGTCTTCGACAGTGATAAATTTATCTTCTTCTATGTCGAGCAGGTCAATCAGCATACCCTTACATTTGGGGTTCGTGACCACCTTTGCGTCCGGATATATTAACAATACATCAGGAAGAGATCCCGAATGGTCCTGCTCTGCATGGTGAGCAACAACATAGTCGATTTTGTTTATCCCAAGCCTTAAAAGATTGTTCAATAAAACTTCGGTCTTGGCGGGATCGACTGTATCTAACAACGTCACTTTTTCATTGCCCAGTACCACATAAGAATTGTAGCTAGTACCGTCCGGCAGTGGAATAAGCCTGTCGAATAGTCTGGCGTCCCAGTCAATTGCGCCAACGGCGTAAACATTTGGTTTTAACTGTCTCATTGTCCTGTTTCTTTTACTGCAGATAATGCTGCTTCATAATCGGGTTCATTCGTTACTTCCTCAACTATCTCTATGTAACGAATAATTCCCTCTTTGTCCACAACAAATACCGTTCGAGCCAAAAGTCGCAATTCTTTTATCAGAACGCCGAATGCGGTGCCGAATTCCGCTTTTGCATGGTCTGAAAGCGTCTGAACATTTTCGACGTTTGCCGCACCGCACCACCTCTGTTGGGCAAACGGAAGGTCCATGCTGACAGTCAGCACGACGACATCGGCACCCAGCGATGCGGCCTGCTCATTGAACTTTCTCGTCTGAATATCACATACAGGCGTATCCAGAGACGGAACTGTGCAGATTACACAAACTTTTCCCCGAAAGCCTGAGAGCTTCACCGGCGACAGATCATTGGCTAAAACCTCTGCATCGGGAGCTGTATCACCGACCTTTAGCTCATTACCCACCAGAGTCAGAGGATTACCTTTGAATTTTATCACATCTTTTCTTTCTGCCATATTCTCACCTGTTTCCCTTCAATGTGTATGTTCGCCTAAGGCGACCTTGCCTGTATATGCATCATGGAACCGGTTTAGTAAAGTTCTAAGTTTTTCAACGTTGGCTATGTCGGTTGTCTGTTTTGCCTTCATAGTAGTAACGAGCATCTCATGCAGCAGCGTCAGCTTTCTAACATATTTCTTGTATTCCTGGACATTACCTTCTGACGCTATTTTTATGCGTTGTGCCATAAAATAAAAGGTTATGGTATGGCTCAATTCGTCGGCGTGTTCTTCCTTGTTGTTTACCCAGCGAACAATCTGGTTCATGTTTGGTTTTTCCTGAGCAGAAAGAGTCTCTATCTCCTTCATGGACTTCTCAATTGTTGTGATACGCTCGGAAATCTCATTAAACCGGGCCTCATCGTCGTATATTCCGCAGGGCATCTGGCAATGCGAATACGCTAAAGAGCCGAACACAACTGCCGACACAAATAAAGCACCCAATACGATTTTCTTGTTTCTTCTACTTTTCATTGTCTTTACCTTTCATCTAACTATTACCATTAATAATTTGTAGCTTCAAGTTCAAAATGAGCCTGCGGATGCGCACAAGCCGGGCATGTTTTCAGAGCTTCCGTGCCTTCGTGTACATAACCGCAGTTTCTGCAAACCCATCTGACTTTTTTGTCCCTTTTGAATACCTTTCCATCCTGGATGTTTTTCTCAAGAGCTAAATACCTGTCTCTATGACGTGCCTCGGCGACAGCAATGCTTCTGAAAACCCCAGCAATCTCCTTAAATCCTTCTTCATCTGCGACTTTCGCAAAATCAGGATACATCGAGGTCGTTTCGTAATTCTCGCCGGCCGCTGCTTCTTTGAGATTTTCCACCGTCGTGCCTATCTTACCGGCCGGAAAGCCTGCCGTTATTTCAACCTCACCGCCCTGGAGAAACTTGAACTCACGCTTGGCGTGTTCCTTCTCTTGGTTGGATGTTTCTTCAAAGATAGCTGAAATCTGCACGTACCCCTCTTTCTTGGCTTGGCTGGCAAAATATGAGTATCTGTTCCTGGCCTGCGATTCACCTGCAAATGCCGCTAATAGATTTTTTTCCGTCTTACTTCCTTTTAATTCCATTTGTTACCTCTCTTTCTTTTTTTCAAATATTTAACTGACTCAATTATTCAACCCACACAAATCGCATAAGCCTTCGATATATACGGTTTTTCTAAGCACCTTATATTTTTCACTGATTTCCGCGGGTAATCTTATATTATCAAAGGGCTTATGGTGAAAATCAATAATTCTTTTGCATTTTACGCACCTAAAATGCTGATGTTCGTGTAATCCGCCGTCAAACCGCCTGGCGTCCCCCGAGCCGACTACCGTAAAAGCCGCGCCAATCTCATTGAGCGTCAACAGTGTTCTGTTGACCGTATCCAGCGATATACTTGGAAATATCTTTTTTACTTTCTCATACAGCATCTCCGCCGAAGGATGCTCGTCTGTCTGGAGAAGCTCTCTGTATATAGCTATCCTCTGTGGCGTAACTTTAAGGCCGGCCTCCCTGCATTTAGACGTAAATTGCCTGGTCTTTTTGTCTAATTCTGTACTATCGATTTTAGTTTTTTCTTTATTCATATTCGCTACTAAATAGTATCTACTCCTAGTTGTCAACAATGTTTTCAAATTTTTTAAAATATTTTTTTTTGCGATTACAGCGGTTTGCCAACTGCTTTTACCCAGAACCAGCGGTATGTCGAATTTGATACCTTAAAGAAAGCCCGCAAAACATCTGAACTGTGTTGATTACACAAGAGGATATGGCCGCCCCTGAATCGCATGCAGCGCTGGGATCATAGCCGAACTTGGAGACAGGGAGATTTATGACTTGACAGACCGCAATGAGTAAAAAAATTGCAAATTGACTCAGATCAGGAAGACATTAGTAAAGGTTAATTTCCACGAGTTGCCAGAACTCTTGTTGGTTAACATGTTGTGTTTCAGATCAGATATTACTTCATAGCACCTTAACAAACCTAACAGTGGCAAAGCTGTCTACTTCTATTTGCTCTATGTGATTTAAATATCTACCAGCCCCAAATTTAAACTGTCCCAATCAAAAGTCTGGTTATCTATTTCTAAAAGTTCCACACGGTTTATTTGCCATTTTTTATTGGAGTATTTTTTAAGACCTAATTCAAGTTTAACTGCCATTGCTGGTTTTAGTTCTTTGTAAAAGCGGCTTTCTTTTTCAAAAAATAGAAAGCCTTTAATAAGGACTGTTGCATTTGATGATGATAGTTCTATGGATTGATTTAGTTTTACAAATCTTTCTACTGCCGGTTCTGAGAATATAGCTCTGCAAAAAATCATTATTGCTTGTTTGCTCAAGTGTTGCGAGTCATGATAATCTGATGCTATAAAAATATCAATCGTATCAGCATCTTCATTTCTTGAGGCTTTAATACAGCTTTTGATTATATTATTAATGTTTTCCAGGTTGGTCTCAACAAATATGTCTATCGCAAATGCTGAGATCGCAATCATAATAGGTATAAATAAATGCCACCAATGTCTTTTTTCAGGTTTAAATGCACGAATAATATAAATAACAAGTAATACAACAAAAGCTGCAATTAATAATGTCCACGGTTTTTCAAATATATTATACATTCTTAATTTCTCCTGAAATATTGTAGTAAAATTCTAACTGCAAAATAAAGACGCATCAGGAAATATCAACTTACTACCTTCTAACTTGCTGATTATCTTTGCTTTTCTATAAAGGATGACGATTAAGTAATTACATTGCTGACAAAAAAATAAGGATTTATATTATATTTGTGGGAATATTTTTTTGGCAATTATCCTTACATGACCCTAAGGCCTTTTCGGAAGATTTTCAGGAGAGACATTTGCAATATGCAAGTCTCCATAGATTACTCGATATGTTTTTGACATCATTGGCTGATACCAAAAGATTGCAGTATTTGCATCACCTAATTTTACATTGTCACTAAAGTAATACCATTTAACTTTCAATTGATCTATAAACATAAGTGCCCGCATTATTTTTATTACTATTAGACTTTTGTCTATATCTGGCATTCCCTTTTCGTTCAACATTTGTTCTATAATTTTAGAGAATTCTTGTATAATTGCCAAATCAAGTTTTTCAGGAAATCTGTTTTCCATCAAACTTGCCCATGCCCTGAGTCCCTCGACTAGATCCTGTTCCGTCAAGTTTTTAAGGTCCATTTTTACAGGTTCTAGTTCTGTATAGTTTTCCGGAATATCCAGATTAAATACAGTCTCATCCACAATGACATCAAAATTGAAATCACTGAAGACGATGTTTGTTTCTCCAATCATTGTTTTAGCTATAACCAAAACCGGGACATTATCTTTTGCATCATACCAAATTTTTATATCTATGCTATCATCCAAATAGACATGAATTCCTGCTGTCTCTTTATTGTTAATGTCCCTTTTTTTAAGTCGTTTGACAATTGTATCAGGACATTCCTTAAGTACTTCAATAGTCGATTTGAAATTTACAAACAAGTTGGATGGCATAATAGGTAGTCCACTTAATTCTATATTCATAGCAGTTTTATCATTCGGATTAAGCACTAATATTTTACTCTTGTCATAATCAAATATAGCTTCAACGCCACTTGAGAGTTCTTGTTTGAGTTTCTTTTCAGTTGCTGTGCAAAAAACAGAAGGTCCTTTTCCTATAACAACATTGAAAGTTATTGTTTGGGTTTCAAGGACGATTTGTGATACTTTCGCCCAGGCAGCACTAGTACCATCTAATATTATGCCAAACTGATTTAAGGTGATAATTGCTCCAATTAATATCGCTGCAGCAACAGCTATTCTTAGAATATTATTTTTCTGAAATGGAATAGTTCTTATTTTTTTAGTCTCTAATTCCTTATTGATATTTGTTTCAATTCGAGTTAAAATTGGCTGCATAGAATTTGCAAAGTCACTTAATGCCTGATCATCGGTTTTTAATTCATGATAATACTTATTGCATTCAGGGCATTGGTTCAGGTGCTCCGTCAATTCATTATTTTCTTTAGGATCAATACGATCATTAATAAATTCAGCAAGCTTCTCTTGAAATTTTTCACAAGTTATTTTCATTATGCACCTCCTTTGGTGCTTAATAATTGTCGCAATTTTTTTCTGGCCCTGCTTAAATGAGTATGTGCTAAATCAACGGTTATTTCTAATGACTCTGCAATATTTTTAGTGCTTTTGCCGTCGAAATAATAAAGCATTAACGGAAGTCTGTATTCTTCTTTTAACTGCATAAGTGCAGATTGAAGTCTGGAATATTTATTATCGTCATTAACCGGCTCATCTTTCACCTCCTCAACAGCAATTCGTTTGAGTGCTGTTTTATTTAGTTTTCGTCTTCGCAAAAGATCCATGCACATATGTTTGGCAATTTGCGTTATCCATGCACCAAATTTACTTATATCGCGAAGCTGTTTTATGTCACTAAAGCCTTTAAGAAAGGCTTGTTGTGTTATATCCTCAGCATCTTCTCTGTTAGAAAGCATACTAAAACATATTGCGAATATACGTGCAGAATGATCCTTCACCAATTCAGCATAGGCATGCCTGTCTAAATTGCCTTTTGAGAAAATCAGTTTTTTATTATTGCATCTTTCCAATCGGTAACTCTTGTTTGGCTATAGCAAAGACGAATAAGTCAGCAAAAGCTGACAATATATTAAAGAAAAATTTACTATTGGACAGAAAAATCGAGTTTTTCAAGACTTCTTAATTATTTTAACAAATTTGAAAAAAGGCTGTCAGGTTTTCTCTTTTCATTACTCAATATTTAT
>CAZIAN010000055.1:14259-17176 GCA_964537355.1 uncultured Pirellulales bacterium
TAACAAATTTGAAAAAAGGCTGTCAGGTTTTCTCTTTTCATTACTCAATATTTATGGAAAGACACAGTGACCGATATTCAAAAGACACACAACAATTAGAGGTTTTGAGAAATGAATATTGTATTGATTAATCCGCCACATAAGTCAATTGGAAGTCGTTTAGCAAAAGAACATTTACCTCCTTTGGGATTACTCTCAATTGGTGGACCATTAATCGACAATGGTTACAATGTGAAATTATTAGACGCGGATTATGGGAATTTGCCACTTGATGAAATCGTACATGAAACACTGGGATTTAATCCTGATGCAGTTCTGATGGGACATTCAGGATCAACTTCTGCGCAACCAATTATCAATGAGATTGCGAAGTTAATTAAGTCGGGAAGACCTGAGATGACAATTATTGTCGGAGGGGTTTTCCCGACTTTTCATTGGAAAGAAATATTAGAAAGCAATCCACATATTGATTTTGTAGTCTGCGGCGAAGGAGAACAAATCATTTTAGATTTGGTGTATGCGTTAGAACATAAATTAGATATGGAAAAAGTCAAAGGAATCGCTTTTAGATTGCAAAATGCGGTTACAAAAACGCCGCCTGCAGAGCTTATAATTGATTTAGACGCTTATAGAATCGGATGGGAATTAATGGGGGATTACCGGTATACATATTGGGGAACAAAGAAAGCTGTTGTTATTCAATTTTCAAGAGGTTGTCCTTATCCCTGTAGTTACTGCGGACAGAGTAAATTTTGGAGAACATGGCGTCATAGAACTCCCCAATTATTAGCAGACGAAATTGAAATGCTTCATCATCGATATGGGATTGAAGTCATAAATTTTGCCGATGAAAACCCTTCTACAAATCAAAAGGTTTGGATAGAATTTCTAAAAGCATTAATTGCCAAAAAACTTCCCGTCATTTTAGTTGGTTCAATACGAGCTGACAATATTGTTAGGGATGCTCAATATCTCCATTTATACAAACAGGCAGGTTTTGAAAGATTTTTATTAGGCATAGAGAATTATGACGAAGCTGTTTTAAATAAAATCAAAAAAACCAGTTCCATATCAAAAGATAAAGAAGCTATTCAGCTATTGAGAAAACATGATATTCTTTCAATGGCTACTTATGTCGTTGGATTTGGTGAAGAAACGACAAAAAATTTTTATCATAGCTTAAAGCATTTGATTGAATACGACCCGGATCAAATTCAATTGGTGTTTGTCACACCACATAAATGGACTCCCTATTTTGAAGAGATCAGGGGCAAAAATATTATTCAGCTTGACCAAACAAAATGGGACTATAAACATCAGGTTATGGAAATGATAAATCTTAGACCTTGGAAAGTTATGCTCTATGTAAAATTGATAGAGCTGATATTACAAACTCGGCCAAAATCCATCCTCCGTTGGCTTTTTCATAAAGATAAAAGGCTTCGCAAAGCCATGTCTTGGTATAATAATATTGGAAAAAGAGTTTGGTTCTATGAATGGTTTCAATTTTTCTTTCGTGACAACATAACCCATGAGCCAATACCAATTGATGAATTTTGGAAATAAGTTTACACTATTCAGAGCTATTGCCTTACCACCGCTCCTGCCCTGTCGTTTCCAAAACCGTCTGCCATAGATGGCCGTCGGGATCAACCTTCTTTTTCTTTAGGATAGTAAGTGATATGGGGATATGAACAAAGTATTGATTCCAGTACCCGACCACCATATTCGTTCGGCCGGACATGCCGGCGTGGACCGCGTTTTGTCCAAGTAAAACACAAAAAGCCGCGTCGTTCGAATCAGTAGGTAAGCTGCGAATCATATAACTGGGGTCGATATATTTCAAGCTGACCGGTTTGTTCTTTTCTGCAAAATACTGTTTTATTTTTTCTTTCAAAATAAGCCCTATATCCTCGCGTAAGACATTACCCGAAGCATCTTTTTTTTGAACACCGTTTATTGTGGCTATTTGCCGCCCTACCCCTTCAGCTACGACTACTACTGCGTGATGTTTTGTATCTAACCGTTTTTCCAGTGCCTGCAAAAAGCCGTTCTCCCCTTCCAGAATAAACGGAGCTTCAGGAATAAAGCAGAAGTTTACGTCGCTATTCGCCAATGTGGCGTAAGCTGATATAAAGCCTGAATCTCTGCCCATCAGTTTCACTAATCCAATACCGTTCCAGGCACCTTTGGCTTCCGCATGTGCACAGAGAATAGCCGGCCGTGCTGCTTCGACGGCGGTCGAGAAGCCGAAAGATTGCTCTATGCCGCAAATGTCATTGTCGATTGTCTTCGGAATGCCGATAACCGAAATTTTCAGCCCCCTTTTCTTGATAGTGGTATTCAGGGCGTGTGCCCCTCGAAGTGTACCGTCTCCGCCGATGACAAATAATAGTTCGATCCCCATCTTTTCAAGAGTATTAACCATATCATCGGGCTCCTGCGGACCTCGGGAAGATGATAAAATATCTCCCCCTTTAAGATGAATATCATCTACCGATTCAGGCGTTAGTAAAAGAGGCTCCCTGGGTGCTTTGGATGATAGACCCATATATCCGTAACGAAAACCATAAACTGCCTTTACGTTATATTGCCAGAGCAGGCTGAGAGTGATAGTTCTTATAACATCGTTAAGGCCGGGACACAATCCACCGCAAGTCACGACCCCGCAGATTAGCTTTTCCGGCTCAAAGAATATATTCCGGCGTGGTCCCGCCCTCTCGAACATCGGAGGCTCTTTTCCACAGTCGTTGGATGTTTTCAGGTTCTCAGAATGTGTGTACAATAGGACCTTCTCACTGTCATCGACAAAACCGCGCCCGCTTTCTTTCAACGGCGAAGCTATCTTTGGCGGGCCAAGTGTATCAATTGCTAAATCAGGTAATTCTTCTGGTGGAGAATTTCTCTTTTTTAATTT
>CAZIAN010000056.1:0-15382 GCA_964537355.1 uncultured Pirellulales bacterium
GACAAATTTGACAAAGCGAAAGCACGCATGCTCAAGCGGGACCTTAAGGGACGAGGTATAACCAACGAGCTTGTGCTCAAAGCTATGGTTGAAGTTCCGAGGGAAGAATTTGTTCCGGAGTCATATCTTTTCCAGGCTTATGCCGACGGCCCATTGCCAATCGGGATGGGCCAGACTATTTCTCAGCCTTACATTGTCGCCCTTATGACTCAGGAGCTTTGGATCGATCCTGACTGCGAGGTTCTGGAGATTGGAACGGGCAGCGGATATCAGACCGCCGTGCTGAGTAAGCTGGCAAAAAAAGTCTATACCGTAGAAAGATTTACCGAGTTGTCAGAGTTGGCCCAGGCTGTCCTTGGCAGGTTGGGCGTAAGTAACGTTGAGTTCGATGTTAGTGACGGCAGTTGCGGCTGGCCGGAATCAAGGTTGCCGAAATCGGGATACTTCGACAGGATTATGATTACCGCCGCGGTGCCTCAGATACCAAAACCCCTGCTCAGACAGCTTGCAAACGGCGGTTTTTTGGTCGGACCTGTCGGCTATGGCGGGGCGCAGGAACTGGTAGTCTGCGAAAAAAGACCGGGCAAACTTATCGAAAGAGTAATCTGCAACGTACGGTTTGTAAAACTCCTCGGCAAACACGGTTTCGAGCAATAGCACAAGAATTGCATTTCAATATTTTGTTATCCAAACCAACTTAAATTTGATAATGTGTGTCCATGGATGGACATACAACAATCTCGGAAGTCAGGGAAGAACCAGAGAACAGGCTCCGCATTTCCATGCCGGTCCAATACGTAAAAGGTGTAGGACCCTCCAGGGCCGAGACCTTCGCAAAATTGGGCGTTGAAACCGTCGGGGATTTATTAGAGTATTTTCCTCGCGACTGGAATTTCCTGCCTGAGTTGATAAAAATAAACCAGATACAGCCGGGCAAGGATGCGGCTGTTATTGGCCAGGTCGAATCAACAGATTACCAAAGCTACCGCAGGCAGCCGCTGTTCGAAGCTGTAATCAGTGACGACACGGGGGTATGCAGGGTTATTTGGTTTCACGGGGGATACCTTCGCAACCAATTATCACCCGGCCAGGTAATAATGGTATCGGGCAAGGCTGCCGTATATAAACATCAGTTACAACTGACCAATCCGAAGTTCGTCGTGCTCAACGAAGAACATCACCGCTCGGCGGAGTACTTCAGCGGCGGGGTTTATCCCGCCTGTAAAGGACTGAGCAGCGGGCAAATCAAAAAGATAATAGGGCGCATACATCAGGCGGCCGATAAGCTTGTGCCGGAGTTTTATGACAAAAGTTTTATGAAGAAAACAAACCTTATCAGCAGAAAGGACGCTTTTAAGTGGATACATTTACCGCCGGACGAGAAGAAACTGGCACAGGCAAAACGCAGATTAAAATACGATGAGCTGTTTCTAATGCAGTTGGGATTGGCGCTCCGCCGGTATAAGGTGCAGCATTTTTCAAAGGCCATGCCCTGTATTTGCAGTGACGAAATCGACAGCCGAATCAGAAAACGTTTTCCGTTTTTACTCACCGAAGATCAGAACGACTGCATAGCTGAAATCGTTTCGGACATGAGCAGAAACGAGCCGATGAACCGTCTGTTGCAGGGTGACGTGGGTTCCGGCAAGACGGTGGTGGCGCTTTACGCCGCTTTACTGGCGGTTGCCAACGGAATGCAGGTGGCGATTATGGCACCGACGGAAATTTTAGCAAGCCAGCATTCTTTAAGCATCGAAAGATATTTGAAGAACAGCAAGGTCAAAAGGATTTTGATAACAGGGGGATTGGCCGGCAGAAACAGAACCGAGCTTTTGGAACGGATAAAAAGCGGCGATGTTGATATTGTCGTTGGGACGGTGGCATTATTACAAGAAGATATCGAGCTTCGGAAATTAGGGCTGGTTATAATTGATGAACAGCACAAATTCGGAGTCGAACAAAGGGCGCAACTGCGGAAGCAAACCACTCCTCACTGTCTTGTTATGACGGCTACACCTATTCCACGGACGCTGGCGATGACCGCGTTCGGAGATTTGGATGTTTCCGTTATCAGGCATTCGCCGCCTGGCAGAGGCACCGTTATTACACGCTGGGTCGAGCCGAAGAACCGCATAAAAGCGTACGAGTTTATCCGCGAGCGCCTCAAGGCGGGCAAACAGGCGTATTTTGTTTATCCCCGGATTACCGCCGTTGAACAGGATAATGACGTCAAAGCCGCAACCGACGAGTGGAAGTATCTTTCGGCGAAGGTTTTTCCGGAATTTACGGTCGAGCTTCTGCACGGACAGATGCCATCGGTGAAAAAGCATCAGGTTATGTCGGAATTTCGCAAAGCCAAAATCGATGCGCTTGTCTCAACCGTTGTAGTCGAGGTCGGAGTTGATGTGCCAAACGCTACAATAATGGTAATAGAAGATGCGGACAGATTCGGCCTGGCACAACTGCATCAGTTGAGAGGACGTATCGGAAGAGGCCAGGCCAAATCATATTGTTTTTTATTCGCCGAGACCGACAGCGAAACAGCTAAAAGCAGACTCGAAGTAATGATCAGAAGCAATGACGGTTTTGAGATCGCCGAGCATGATTTGCGGCTGCGCGGACCGGGCGAGATGTTCAGCACCAGACAGCACGGACTGCCGGATTTGAAAATCGCAAATATTATAGATGACTTCGACCTGCTGATGATGGCCCGGAAAAACGCATTCGAACTGGTCTCGCAGGACCCGATGTTAACCGAGGCCGGACATAAAAATATCCGCCAGGCTTTACTGGCTAAGTTCGGAGATGCACTGGGCTTAGGGGATGTGGCCTGAATATTTTCAGTTTTTCAGTTTGCGATTTGCTATCTTTAAACATACAATCATCCATCTAAATTCAAAGAACGAAAATTGAATTATGCGGATAGAATATAAAAACAAACGGCTTGAGAATATTTTAATCACGGTCAATGCCTTGATTTCGGCGATGGTTGTGGCGTCTTTTGTTCTGCTCTTCGGCGGTTTTGAGAAGAAGTTGCTGCCGGATGTGATTTTATATACTATTCAGGTCGTTTTACTTTGCATCTTTGTTGCTGAGAAAATAATTCGGCTCTCTAATTCCACTTCAAAGATTGATTTCTGGCGGACAAACTGGTTTGAAATTCCGCTTTTGCTTATGCTTGGTATTACTGCCATAGGAGCAGGCCGCTGGTTTGCCATTACGAAGGCTGAAGCTGTTGAGGTTCGGCACTTCGCAGTAGGTATCTATCTGGTCATACAGGTAGTCGCAAAGCTATGCAAGACCAGTGTAAACATGGCGGCATCAGGCAAGAGCCCGACACAAACTTTAATCGCAAGCTTTCTGGTCTTGATAATTTCCGGGGCCGGGTTACTAATGCTGCCTCTGGCATCGACCGGCGATAATTTAAGTTTTGTTGACGCTCTTTTTACGGCGACCAGTGCCACTTGTGTTACCGGCCTTATCGTCAAAGACACAGGTAAGGATTTTAGTTTAATGGGACAGATAGTCATTCTGACCTTGATTCAGCTCGGAGGTTTGGGAATAGTCGTCTTTGGCGCGGTATTTGCGCTGCTGCTGGGACAGGCATTGAGCCTGCGTGAATCGGTTGCAATGCAGGACTTGCTCAGCGCCCGAACACTGAGCCGAATCGGGAATATAATAGCCTTCATCTTCATTGGAACGGTCGTTATCGAAGCTGTTGGCGCGGTTAGTCTTCTCGGGATGTGGAACGATGTGCCCGGACGAATTGCTAATACTCACCAGCAGTGGTTTTGCAGTGTCTTCCATTCGATTAGTGCTTTTTGTAATGCCGGCTTTAGTTTATTCAGCGACAGTTTTATCGGCTATGACAAAAGCTGGGGTGTATATGTGGTAGTTTGTCCGCTGATAATCCTGGGCGGGCTTGGTTTCGGCGTGCTATACGACCTTGTCATTACTGCAACCGACAGAGTAAAAAGGGTCTTCAAAAAGCTTTTCTTCAAACGATACCGGCTTTCGATGGAAACACCGAAAAGGCTGCGGCTGCAGACAAAGATAGTCCTCAGCGTAAGTGCCTGTCTTATAGTTCTGGGCATGTTGGCGATACTTGTGTTCGAACGCTATGCCAGTGGAAGCAATTCTCCTGGAAAAACCAGTGTACTTGGCGCCCTGTTTCAATCGGTTACAGCAAGAACGGCGGGTTTCAATACGGTTGATATCTCGGCGATGTCGGCATCGAGTAAATTTATTTTGATCCTGCTGATGTTCATAGGCGGTTCGCCGGGCTCTACCGCCGGGGGAATCAAAACCGTAACATTGGCCGTGGTGGTAATGACTGCCATAGCGGCGCTGCGCAAGCGTCAGGAAGTTGAGATGTTCAGGCGGTCGGTTCGGATAGTGGTCGTAGGCAGAGCGGTAACCGTTACACTGCTCTTCGTGGCTGTTTTATTTACTGCTACATTGGCACTCAGCATTACTGAGAACTCAAACGGATTTATTACCATGTCTGATATTATGTTCGAGGCGAGTTCCGCACTTGGAACAGTGGGACTGACTACGGGTATAACAGCTTCTTTGACAACCGCCGGTAAATTGATTATTATAGCAACGATGCTTATCGGCAGACTCGGACCTTTGACATTGCTGGCAGCACTGACGTTTGATTTAAAACCCGCTCGATATAATTACCCGGATGAGGCGGTAATCGTCGGGTAAAACCGGGTGTTCGATGCCTGTCTCGGCGGGAATCGATAAACATGGATCGAGAAATGAGGAATAACTTATGAAGCGGTTTGCTATAATAGGATTGGGACGGTTTGGCCAGAAATTAGCCATCGCTCTGGCAATGAGCGGAGCGGAGGTTATCGCTATTGACAGAAACAGAGACGAGATAGAGCTTATTCGAGACCAGGTAAGCCACGCCGTCAGGCTCGACAGTACCGATGAAGAAGCGCTTAAGGCTCAGGGCATCGATAAGGTTGACGTTGCTATCATCGGGATAGGACAGGGGACAGGGCGCGGTTTTGAGGCCTCGGTCCTGACGGTCCTTAACCTTCGGCAGATGGGGGTAAAACAAATATACGCAAGAGCGGAAGATTTGATTGCAGGCGAAGTGTTCTCCAAAGTAGGTGCAACAGAAGTTATTTATCCTGAAATCGAATCGGCCCAGCGATGGGCTTATAAACTTATCGCGCCGCAAATCGGGGAAAAAATAGACTTCACACCCGGCTACAGCCTGGCCCGCATTAAGGCGCCGGCCAGCTTCGAGGGAAAGACCGTTATGGACTTGCAGCTCCGACAGAAATACAACGTGAACCTCGTTTTGATTAAGAGGGGCGAACACAGCAAAAGCAAAAAGAGCGAGAAAAGCAAAATCATAAATGTTCCTATGCCCAATACCGTCATCTATGAAGATGATATCCTAATGGTCGCCGGCTCAGACATAGACCTTGCAAAACTGCCACAGGAATAAATATTATAATAATTTCAGTAAGAAAGAACCGATACTGTGATTGTTAATCTAAAGGATAAAGGTTGTGGATTCCTGCTTTCGCAGAATAACATTAATGGACAATCGGCTTTAATTAAATGAGATTGATATTACAGGGTAGATTCACGCTGTCGACTTCCGCAATCGAAAGCTTTGTGGTTTGATAAATTCACATCAGACTTTTCGGTATTTTCTGAGCATTTCGAGGAAGTTTTGCATATCTTCTGGCAAGGGGGCTTCGAATTTTACCATTTTCTCGGTCGCGGGGTGTTTAAATTCGAGCGTGTGAGCGTGCAGGGCAACGCGGTTTATGACAGGCTGCTGCACGGCGGGCTCGGTATCGGCCAACTGCCAGGGATAAACTAATCTGCCGCCGTACATAGTATCGGCTACTATGGGGTGCTTTATGTATAAGAGGTGTACGCGTATTTGATGGGTTCGTCCGGTTTTGGGTGTCAGCTTCAGCAGAGAAAAGCCACGAAAAGATTCAAGAACCTCGTAAAAAGTGGTTGATTCTTTTCCAACATCAGGCCTGATTGCGTATTTCTCCCTGGCCCTTGGATGGATACCCAATGGTGCTTTTATGCAGTCGGCTGTTAACTCAGGCGTACCGTGAACGATGGCCAGATAATTCTTATTGACCTGACGATGCTCAAATTGCTTTGCGATTTTCCACTGTGTTCCATCGTCTTTGGCAATGACCATAACTCCGGTCGTGTTCCTATCGAGCCGATGAACGATACCCGGGCGAAATTCACCAAGGCCGCTCGAAAGCTTGTCCGAATAAAACGAGAGCGCGTTTACCAAAGTGCCGTGTGTGTTGCCGCGGGCCGGGTGCACAATCATATCAGACTGCTTATTCAGGATGATTATACTGGAATCCTCATAAATTATATTCAGCGGAATATCTTCGGGTAGAATGTCCTTACTGGGCAGCTCAGGCAGTGTCATATCGATTACGTCACCCGGGCTGAGCTTAAGGCTGGGTTTGCCGATTTTGCCGTTGACCTTGACGGTGCCAGCCTTGATCGCATCCTGGATGAAACGCCTGCTGAAGTTGCTGAAACGCCCGTGCAGATACTTGTCGAGCCTGCGTTCTTTAATTGAACTGCCCACGTGCAGCTTGAACGGCCCATGTTCGCTGTCCGGGCCCTGCGTTAGGCCTGTCGAATCATTCGCCGGAAGCATTGGGCTCGGGGACCTTAGAGTTGACCTCTGGTAGAATTGTCGGCACCTGAGAGGTCGTATTAGCATCGTTAGGCAGTGTAGCCTCGGCAGGTACTGTGATATCAACCGGTTGTAACTGGATTGTCGGTTGTGTAGCGGAAGATTGATTAGTATCAACAGGACTTATCTGAACTTTCGGCTGTGTAGCTACCGCTGGTTCTGGCGCCGGCTTGAAAACCACTTTTTGCCTGTAATCGTCCATCGTCTCAAGGCGGTAGCGTGCCCCCGCATAAGCTACGGTACCTTCGTAAGCGGCGTTTGCAACTATGGCCTGATATATCTGTTTTGCTTCCTGAAAGTTACTAAGCTCTTCTTCGCAAAGCCCCAAACCGAACTCGGCCGTGGCCTTCAATGATGCATTTGCCGAGGATTTCTGGACCGCTCCGGCGTAAGCGGCTTTTGCCTCGTTTATCTGGTTCGTTAAATCCTGCTTGCTTATAGACCCGGAACGATAATGCAGTTCCGTCCGCAAAGCCTCGGCCTGCTTGATAAGCGCTAAAGCCGCCATCCGGTTGTTACTTGTGTTTTGGGCAAAGTTCCCAAGACTGTTCGCCGGCTGAAGGAGTAAGGCTGAAAGGTCTTGTCCCTGACTCTGCGCGTTAAGTACCTGCATCTTGCTGGCCGATAGCTGGTTAAGAAGGTTACTAAATTCGAGATGCCCCCGCACCTGTACTACATTCTTATTGTAGTTTCTCCAGATTAAAAACGTTGCCCCTGCGACAACCACCGCTACAACAACCAAAATAGTCGTCAGATTTTCCTTCGTCCATTGCGGCAGGTTACCCAGCCATTCGGCCAATTCATTAGTTTTTAGTTCGTGCCGGTGCTCAGATTTCATTTCATTCCCCGTTTTTTATTCTAAATACATTGTTTCTCAATTATAAACTTCCGGAATTATATCAAAATCTCTTTTACCTTGCAATAGAGCAGTTTATCGGTTAAATTTTCGCTGATAGTTAGTCGAAAGGATATAGATGTTCGAAATAAAGATAAAGAGCAAAAAGCGAATCTTTTTATTTTTCACTTTTTACTTTTCACTGGTTTTTGCAGCCATAGTACCACAAAGCCCGGCCGAGGCCGGTCAAGGAAAGGCTTTGGAGGGCATCTGGGACCCGGCGAAGTATATCGGCCTTGACGAGATTAAGCCTGGAATGCAGGCTTACTGCCTGACGGAGTACGGAGTTGCCGGTATCGAAAAGTTCGCTCTGGAAGTTGTGGATGTCGTGCGCGACTTTGATCCTGGTTTGGATGTGATTTTAGTCAACAGTACCGACGAGCGTTTTATCCACACAGGTCCTGTGGCCGGATGCAGCGGCTCACCGGTCTATATTAACGGCAGATTGGCCGGGGCGCTGGCTTACGCGTGGCCTTATGCCAAGGACCCGCTCTACGGCGTAACACCAATCTCGGAAATGCTCAAGGTAGGCCTCGGAGAGCAAACCGCCGGCTCCAATCAAAGTGCCGGGCAGGGATGGTCGGTATTCGATTTTTCCAAACCCATTGATTTAACCGAGGTTGACAGGCAATTTAGAAACGAGCTGAAAAAAAGAAGCAGCAATTTAAGCGGCGCCAGCCCGCTGCCGTGCCTTCTGGTTACATCCGGCATGACAAGCGGGATTCATGAGAAACTGGATGAACTGTTTAAACCTCTTGGACTTATGGTTGTCGCAGGCGGTGGGGGTGGAAGTAATCCCGACGGCTCGGCTGAAAAAACGCAATTAGTCCCAGGGTCCTGCCTTACCTTGCCGTTGGTAAGTGGTGACATAAATCTGGCCGTTTCCGGAACGGTAACCGAAGTCAGGGGTGACAAGGTTTACGGCTTCGGGCACAGCTATCTCGGTTACGGCCCGGTGGATTTGCCCATGGCTACGGGAAAAGTACACACAATAGTATCAAATATTTATCGTTCTTTTAAGTTGACCAGCGTGCTGGAAGACGTCGGCGCTTTGACAATGGACCAGTCGATGGCTGTCTTTGGACAAATTGGCGCAAAAGCAAAAACGATACCATTGACGATACGAATAGACCGTTACAATGACATCGAGAAACGCCTGTACAACTGCCGGGTTGCTAATAACAGGATGCTTACTCCAATGCTGCTTCAGTCTGCCCTGTCTGGGGCGGCTTTTCAGCTCGGAGATTTTCCACCGGACCACATGATCGAATATAAAGTTGCTATCGGCTTAGAGAATGACAAATCGATTAGATTTCAAAACGTCTCAACTGCCAGGGGAGTGAATGACTTGATAATCGAAAGTGCAGGCTCGGTTGCCCTGCTTATGAATAATCCATATGAGGAAATTGATATACAATCAGTCGATTATGATATTCGCATAGTCCCCAGGAGCATAATCTCACATATATGGTCCCTGGATTTGTCTGATTCGAAGTTCAAGGCAGGTGAAAACATCGACATCGAAGTTGTCGTCGAATCTGTCCTGGCCGGAAAGAAAAAATATAAGTGCACCCTGGAATTACCCGAAGATTTGGCGCCCGGTAAATATGACCTTACGGTATGCGGGGCAACGGATTATGAGCGGTTTCTTGTGAAATCCAAACCTTATAAATTTATAGCTCAAAATGCGTCCGCGTTGATTGAAGCGCTAAATTATTCTTTAAGTGTTGATAGAGACAAGCTGTATTTTATTTTGTCTCTGCCGCCGGGGGGTATTGCCCTCGAGCAGGCTGAGCTGCCCGACCTGCCCGCAACCAGGGTTCTGATCCTGCAGAACGCGAAAAGGACGCTGCAAGTCCGGCCGTATCAGCACTGGATTGAGAAAAGCTTAAATACCGGTACCGTGATTATCGACAAACAAGCTTTGAAAATAACGATAGAAAAATAGAATTAAAACTGACAATGTAAAAATGTCATCTTTGAATGTTGTATTAATCTTCAACTTTGTTAATTTGAGGTGTTGCTATGAGAAACAAATTCGGCGTTAGTTACATATTAATCTTTACAGCTTTGCTCTGTTTGGATCCGGGTTCGGCTTGTTTGGCGGTAAGCAGTAAGATTGTACGGCACGAAAGTAGTGCGGATTTTTTGAAAGGCAAGGCCGAAAAGCTCGTGATCGGCTCGCGGGGAACCATTCAGCTCGGGCGGGCTGCTGAAACGCCGGTCGAGGAATTCGAAGACTTTGAAGACGTTTGGTCTATAAACAGTATTGTTGTCAGCGGCGGAACCGTCTATTTCGGCACAAGCCCCAACGGCGGAATTTATAAATACACCCTTAACAAACTTTCAAAAATTTATCCGCTGAATGAAGACAACGACTCTGATGAGAAAGATCCAGACGACGAAGATAAATCCAACGACGAAGATAAGGCCAACGGCGAAGATAAGGCCAACGGCGAAGATAAGGCCAACGGCGAAAAAGTCGAAGCCGAGGAGCTTCTGTCGAACGAGCATATTTTCGCTTTAGCAACCGACGTATCCGGCAGACTTTTAGCCGGCATGAGCGGCAAAAATTGCAGACTGTGCAGGTTCGAAGCCGAAAACATGGAAACTATTTACGAGCCGAACGACGCTAAATATATCTTCGCAATAGCGGTTGACGACAGCGGGAATATTTATCTGGGGACCGGGCCCGAAGGCAAAATTTACAAGCTCGATTCCCGAGGCAAAAATGCTCAGCTTATTTACGATAGTCTCGACAAAAATATACTTTCACTCGCAATCGGAAAAGACGGCTATATCTACGCCGGAAGTGACAGCAGAGGGCTTGTCTATAAGATAGATCCGAGCAGCAAGGAAGCAACAGTTTTATACGACAGCGAACAGCCTGAAATTACAGCACTATTGCTTACGGATGATTCCGCAGAAAGCGGGCTTTATGCAGCGGCAACCTCAGCCAAGATTGTTCAGACCCAAACACAATTTGCAGCCCAGATGCCTTCCACCGGCCGGCCTGATAGCGACATGACAAAAAGCAAAAGCACCGACTCCAGCGAGGGCGGAAAAAAACTTAAAATCGCAAATACAAAAAAGCCGGGCGATGGTAAGAACGGTAAGCAACCGCCGGTCAGAAAAGGAACAAAACCCGACCAGGCCAGTCACATATACAAAGTAACCAAAGACGGCTTCGTAAACGATATATTCAGTGAGGCTGTGGTCTTCTTCTGCCTGGCACGGGAAAATGGAAAGCTGCTTATCGGAAGCGGAAACAACGCACAGCTTTTCAGCATTGACCCGGACATGGAGCAGGAAGCGGTTATCTATGAGGATGAGCAGGCAACACAGGTAACAGCAATAGCCGCCGCAGGTGATGATGTGTTTCTCGGAACATCAAACCCCGCCAAGTTAATAAGGTTGGGAACAGGCTTCGCTTCAGAGGGAACTTATACCTCCGACCTCGTCGATGCCGGTCAGCCGGCAAAGTGGGGCAAGCTCCAGATCGAAGCGGATATTCCGCGGGGATGCACGGTGAAGCTGGCATGCCGAAGCGGAAACGTCAAGGATGTAAACGACCCGACTTTTTCACCGTGGTCAGAGCTTCTCGAAGTTGACGAGCCAACACAGCTTGACTGTCCTTTGGGACGATTTTGTCAATATAAACTCGTTTTGCAAAGTCTGGACGGCGATAACAGCCCCATTATAAGGGAAATTGCCGTTGCCAGCACCGTGCCGAATCTGGCGCCGAAAGTTGATTCGGTAACTGTCGGGCGAATTGCAGCGGCAGGTAAGGAAGGTACTTTCAAAATCAGTTACAGAACCAAAGACGACAACAGCGACAAGATGATTTACACAATAGATATGCGAAAGCTCGAAAGAACAAACTGGATTGAATTGAAAGAAAAGCTCGATGCAGCCAATTTCGAGTGGGACGGAAAAACCGTCGAAGACGGTCGATATGAAATAAGAGTAACCGCAAGCGACGAAAGAAGCAATACCACTGCAACAAAATTGACCGGCAGCCGGATAAGCGACCCGGTCATAGTCGATAACACCGGGCCTGTCGTTAAGAACATAACCTCATCCGCTCTGAAAAACAACGGAAACTACCGAATTTTCGAGATTAAGGTTCAGGACGAGCTAAGCGCTATTGACAAGCTCGAATATACTATCGACAGCAACGATGATTGGATAGGCACCGTACCGGACGATTTGGTTTATGATACTTTGGATGAGAATTTCACCATCAAAATAGAGACCGAAGAAGATTTGCCAAAAGGCGACCACATACTGACAATCAAAGTCAGCGACGCCCTCGGCAATACGACATATAAGACCGTCGATGTTAACATTGAATAGTGATTCGAGTTTTGTGTCTTTTTTGGGTCACTAACCACAGGGTGCCGGTAGCATATTGTGCGATATATTGAATTTGAAAAAATCGCTGAGACGGTTGAATCACTTTGTATATCAGCCGGTTATGAGCTTGGTGAAGATGTCTTAACCGCTCTTCAAGAAGCCTCGCAGAAAGAGTCCGACCCGGGCGCAGTAAAAATACTGAATCAGCTCATCGAAAATGCACGCATTGCGAAAGAAGAAAGAATCCCATTGTGCCAGGATACCGGACTTGCTGTCGTTTTTGTAGAGCAGGGTTCGCAAACAGCTCTTACCCCTCCCACCAACCGCAAGGAGGCGACTCTGTTCGATGCAATAAACGCAGGTGTCGAGGCCGGCTTTCAAAAGGGCCTGCTGCGGAAAAGCGTGGTAGCCGACCCTTTAAATAAACGCGAAAATACAGGCTCAAATACACCTGCGGTAATTCATCAGCAATTTATACCGGGCGATAAGCTAAAGCTGACCGTTATGACCAAAGGCGGTGGGTGCGAAAATAAGAGCCAGTTCAGGATGTTCAAACCGACCGCGGAAAAAGATGAAATAATCGACTGGATTGTCGATGTCGTCCGCTCCGCAGGCGCCGACGCATGTCCGCCGTTTGTGGTGGGGGTGGGAATCGGCGGAGATTTTGAGCTGTGCTGTTTGCTGAGCAAAAAAGCCCTCTGCCGGAATCTGAATGACAGAAACACCGATGAGTTTTATGCCGGCCTTGAATCGGACTTACTTTTGAAAATAAATGCACTTGGCCTGGGTCCCCAGGGATTCGGCGGCGATACAACCGCCCTGGCCGTTATGGTCGAGATCGCTGCGTGCCATATTGCGTCACTTCCTGTGGCCGTGAATATCGAATGCCACAGCCACAGACATAAAACAGCAATAATATAAAAGCTTAAGGCACCGGAGTTATCTGTCCCTCTAATGTTACTGGGTACTGAGAGTTAGGATTGATAATAACTTTAAGAGTGTACGCAACCCCTGCTTCGAAGATTTTCCCGCATGTCAGCTCGACTGTCGTCTTTTGAAAAGGTCTGAGCGAGTCAACCGTGCCTGCGGCAATCTCCACAACCTGATCATTTGTGCTATACACGATTTTAATATCCGCAGGTTCCGAAGAGACCTGACCAAAGTTCTGGACCTCAACGGCTATATTGAAACCATCCTCTTTGTTGTCAATTTTCGGCATACAGGCCGACAGAGCAGGTTCTAAATAGTTCAGCCACGGCAGGCGGGCATAACCAAAGAGGAGTTTTCCTTGACTGGTTTTTCCCAACAGCTTGGCCGCGAAATTGTCATCGGTGATGCCGTTACCGGTTCCGTCGAAAGTGACAATCAAATCATCACCTGATCGTTCCGTTTTGAGCACTTTGCAGCCCCTGCCGAAATTCACTTCTTCACAAGCACCAAATCGTAACGAGTCCATATCAATGTCAGTGTGAGGATTAAAACCGTCCTCAGCCGCTATTTTGACTCGGATGGTCTTTGTCTCGGAAGTAATGCGTTTCTTGTCGAGTATAGTCAGGAGACGACCGACAGTAAGAGGAATACAAATGTGTTTGGAACTGTGGTTGTCGCTGCCTTTATCCTCACGTTTCAACACGTCGATGACAGCAAAATCCGCCTGCATTGCCCGCCCGTGTTTATCCTGTAATACCTTAATACGCTCGTACTTGAACCAGTCAACAACTGTTCCATCTTCATATTTGGCTATACCCGGCATGTAGGCCTCGCCAGGCTCGACCTTCCAATTGATTCCGTCCTTCGAACGCAGATAGTAGGCAATGCGCCCACGCCAATCATTGACAATCATGTGGTACTGTATGGACGTACGCCAGACTACAGGGTCTTCGAAGTTGCCCGCAACCGGGGGATAAACTCGTTTGTCGGTAACCTGGTTGTAAGGAGAGATTCCCGTTTCGCTGAACCATATACCGCCGCCACGGCACACCATCAGATAAGAGCCGTCCTCCCGTCTGGCAAAACTGAGATTAGAGAGACCTTCTATAATACGCCTGTCCCGTTTATTGAATTCGAACTTCTTCCTCTGCCAGGGGCCATTCACACTGTTCCCGATATAATACCCCCCCATAACATAAATGACATATCTTCCATCTGTAAGCTGGAATACCTCCGGATTATGTCCCGGGCCAACGGTATCCTTTACTTTATACGGCCCGGTCGGTATATCGGCAACGGCATGAACCACGATAGACCTGCTCCACTCCATGTGCCCCCTTCTGGAATCTTCGCGCCAGCGGCAAACGTAGAGATGGTACTTTCCATCGACACCCAATACTGCGTTTCCGCCCCAGTACGACCACTCATTGTCCTCAATGCCATTATCGATATAACGAGGCTTAACGTTATCCGCTCCCCAGGTCTCACTTGTCAACTCGCCCTGAACGGGCATGGCTAAGAACCGGTCCATAAACCGTCCGCCATAAACCAGTTTGTTCCATCCATCAGGACGTTCCCGTGCAACAATCTGGGCATTCGCATCTAATTTAAACAGACAGGATGTGAGCAATATCCAAATCAAAATATATGATTTCATTCCAATCTCCTTTTAATATCCCCCTCATTATGTGTATAGCAGATTCAACTCATAAGTGCAGCTCACAGGCAAAAAGAGTGTGAATTATTTTCTGCCTTTTTAGGTGTACTTCAAGGGTTGCCCGGTACACCTGAGGACTGGCCTTTCGATACCGGGCCGTTCTTTGAACCATTTTTTTGGATGAGCTTCTAACGCATACAACATGTTTTGGCACTATCCATTGTCAGTAGCGACGTCCGCCACCGCCACGACCACCTCGGTCATAACCATCTCGTCTGTCTCTGTCGCCACGGCCACCACGGTCACCACGGTCAAAACCATCTTGCCTGTCTCTTTCGCTGTGATAGCTTGTTTTCTTCTTACCCTCTTCAACTTTAATGGCCTGTCCTTTTAAATCTTTGCCATTCAGTTCGCTGATTGCTGTTTGGCCTTCTTCCGAAACTGACATTTCCACAAACCCAAATCCATTTGATTTACCCGTAGCCCTGTCTTTTAAGATTTTGACAGACATAACCTGGCCAAAAGCTTCAAAAGCCTTACGTAATTCGTCTTCAGTAGTCTCACCTGACAAATTTCCCACATAGATATTCATTTCGATTTCCTTCAATAAACTTTACGTTCTTTCCTTTATGAAGCTCCCATCTGCACTGGCGAACTTTTCTTCCAGTAAAATATCAACTATCGCTGATAAATACAACCTAAATAAAATGGGGGCCGCGAGAAGTTAACGCCGCTTTGGCGTTCAGTGGATTGTGGTTTCAGTTATCACTGTTGGCATTAGCGTCAGTTTGATGAATAAGGCTCTATAAGCTTGTACCCAAACGATCGA
>CAZIAN010000056.1:15482-17089 GCA_964537355.1 uncultured Pirellulales bacterium
TCATTGTTTACATGATAACCATCAGACACGACATAACAAAGGTGCTTGATGTGTTTATCACTTTTACATTCTTTATGCGACATGTTATGTATGACTGCTATTGCTATCACACCTATAGCCACTCCCACAATAGCACCATTTCGGGCAAATATGTAAGGTGCTAATCTCCAGTAAGAGAGCCGGCTTAAATCATCCAAATACACCGGCTCGAAGTGCGCTACGTAAAAGCGGCCAACATACAAACCTATTACCCAACCGATAGCATAACCTATGTGTGTTCCAAAAACGTATTCAACAACTACCTCTATGAAGTTTAACAGCTTATCGAACAACTGCTCCTTCGAGGTATTAACCAAGAATAAATCTGGGGAGTTGCTGGTGTCGAATTGTTTAATATAGCTTTCCTTAACCTCTGCTCCCAATAGCTCCGATGATTTAGGGCTTCATTCTACAATCACCCACTTATCTGCGGCTTCTGTTCTCTTTCTACCCCATTATACGCCCGGCAATAAGTGAAAGTTCAGAAAGATAAGGAGCGGACATAAAAAAGCACCCGCCTTTTAAGGAGCATAATCGGTAACTTCAGGGTAACATCTGTTTTTAACCAATGCCATTTTTTAAAAACACCCACGAAGAGCTCAAAGTCAAATAATATTTCTGTTACCCCAATTTTCTTTGAGGCTTCCTCGGTACGCCATATAAGTCACCGTGCACTACTTACGACTGCTCACCAAAAGTCTCTTTTTCATTTTAGGTAATTTTCAGCGTTTTGCTGTTTATGGCTTCAGCTATTTTGATTCCATCGACAGCCGAAGAGATTATTCCGCCGGCGTAACCTGCTCCTTCACCGGCGGGATACAGCCCTTTAATAGCGGGGCTCTGTAAAGTCTCATTCCTGACTATCCTTATCGGTGAAGAGCTTCTCGATTCTACTGCGGTCATAACCGCATCGTTCCTCGCAAAGCCTTTGAGTTTTTTGTCCATCTGCGGGATCGCCAGACGGAGGGTTTCAACAACAAATCCAGGCAGGCATTCTGCAAGATCACATAGTGTGATTCCCGGAGTATATGACGGGCGAACATCTCCCAGCGAATCTGAAGACCGGCCGGAGAGATAATCACCAACAAGCTGGACAGGCGCAAAGTAGTTATTGCCTCCGGTCTCAAAGGCTTTCCGCTCCCATCTCCGTTGGAACTCGATGCCGGCCAGAGGGCTTGTGCTTCCAAAATCCCGCGGGGTAATGCCGACTAACAGGGCGCTATTTGCATTAGATTTATTCCGAGAATGACGGCTCATGCCATTGGTTACTATGCCTCCATATTCGGATGAACAGGCAATCACCTCTCCACCGGGGCACATACAGAAAGTATATGCAGAGCGGCCATTCTCGCAGTGGTGGACCAGCTTATATTCAGCCGGGCCAAGAAGCCGATTCGACGCAAATCTGCCGTACTGGGACTTGTCTATCAGGCTTTGGGGATGCTCAATACGAACGCCTATCGAAAACGGCTTTGCTTCTATAGGAATGCCCAGTTGATGCAGCATCTCGAATGTGTCCCTTGCACTGTGTCCCAGGGCAAGCACTATGGTGTCTGTCTCGATAGTTT
>CAZIAN010000057.1:0-7468 GCA_964537355.1 uncultured Pirellulales bacterium
AATCCGTCCACCCAGGCCAGATATATCCTCTTACTCCCGGGCTCACCTTCATTAATGTCATTGTAGCTCTCCATATCGTCCACAATAAAGAAGCTGGCTGTGGCAAAGCTCCAGACGGGGCCTGTCCACGGGCTGTCGGCGTTGGCGTTATTGGCGTCATCAATCCGCCAGTAGTAAGTAGTATTCCACTCAAGCTGTCCGGGGTCATAACTCTCAGAGCCAAGGTCGCCGCTGCCTTTATATTCTGGAGAACTCGTATCGGCATTGTTGACGGCATCTTTATCAGAGCCAAAGAAAATATCATGCATTGCACCAAAAACTCCCGGTGTCCAGGTTAGAATCGGTGTTTGCGTTACGTCCACAGCGCTATTAGCGGGGCTTGGGCTGCCGACGGCACCCTCGGTTGTAAAGCTCCAGACATTGCCTATATGTGTTTCGACAATATCGAACTCATCAACCCGCCAGTAGTAAGTCTTGGCCATTTTAAGCGGGCCTGGAGTATAGCCCAAAGTTCCCTGAGGAAGACCACCTGTCGCATTTTTCACATCTTCAAAGTTGTCACCGAAATATACATAGTGCAGTTTCGAACCAAAACCAGCCGTCCAGCTAAGCTTTGCTTCCGGGTCAACAGACTGGGCGCCATCAGTCGGCTCAGGAAAGTAGGCTGTCTTTGCGGGAATACTAAAGCTCCAGACTTCGCCTTCCCAAGGACTATTCGGTTCGGTGTCATTTACCTCATCGACTCGCCAGTAGTACGTTGTGCCCGGAACAAGACCATCCGGGTAAGGAAATCCCGGGAAGCCCACAACGAAAAATGTCGAGGCCTGATTGCCCCGGAATACGCTTTCGGCTCCCGCGCTCACATCATCAAAATTCTCACCGAAGTACACGTCGTGCGAGGCTGCGTTACCTCCAGGTGACCAGCTCATACTCAACCATGTATCTTCATAGAGTGTATCTTTATCCGGAATTGGGCTATACGCATTTGGCCGAGCCGCCAGCTTTCTTATCTCGGCCGCCGACAACGCTCGGTTATAGATACGTACCTCATCCATAAGGCCCTCAAAATAACCATACGCCATTCCGCCAAAGTGGATTGGCGCATTTACTATTCCCCTTGGGGAAGTAAGGCCTGTACGAACGGCAATGCCATTAAGATAAATTGTCGGCTGTTTGTTGTCATAAACTATCATGATGTGATTCCAATCACTTCCTATATCAGCCTGATATACGGCAGTCGCCGGCATATAGTTACTGCCATGCTCATAAACTAAAATGCCATTTGTTCCGACAGATAGTCCGGCTCCGCCATCTGTTTCCCCTCCATGTTGCGGTTCGAATGCATATCTTTGATTATTTACTCCACCCGTGCCGGAGATCGATTCCGAATCAATTTCGTGGGTAGCCGACGTTTTCAGCCATCCTCCGAAACTAAATGTATCGGTTGGTCTTCCATTAGCTCCTACGGTGATACTATCATCTATTCCGTCGAAGCCTAAAGCGAACCCTTTTTGACCGGCTTGCTGGTAAAGTACACCCTGAACGGATGTGCTGTCATTATGGTTATCGCTCTGGTCATATAATGTTCCGCTTGCTTCTTCAAATTTCCACCACCCGACAAGACCCGTGTCTATATCTTGTGCTACGCTATTTAGAGGTAAGCCCAGCAACAATGCAAAAGAAAACAAATACATTAATTTTCTACACATAATAGTCCTCCTTGTAAAAGAGTAAAATTGCCATGCATTGGCCACATGCTAAAATCCCGAACTCTCGAGATTATTTTCAAAAGGTATAAAAACCTAACTCTTTAAAATGTGAATTTGCTGCTTACGGTGTTTCCAGTTCCGGTGCATACAGACGAATATCATCGAAGTACACCATACCTGCCCCGCCGGCCACAGGATTATTTCTATTTCCGAAACCGAGAGTAATCGTATTTACATTAGTAAGGTTCACACCGAAAGTCTGCAGGTCGATAGTCCATTCGGTCCAGGCAGTAACCTGAGCTGCGTTAGGATTTTCATTAGTGACGGCGGCAGTGCCGTTAAGAACAACATACATCGGTTCGGCAGCATTGGCCGCATCGCCAATATACCAGATTGCCAGTGTGTCGACACCGTTTTCGGTCCAGTCACGTGGGTAAGTCAACGTCAAAGTCGCCTCGGATTTCCCAACGCTGTTATCGTAGGAAAACGGCATTGACTGACTACCGCTGTGAACTATACTTTGCTCGGCAAATGGAGGATTGGCATAGCCAATGACAGAACCGTTTATCGTCGGATTGTCGAATCCGTCCACCCAGGCCAGATATATCCTGTTACTCCCGGGCTCATCTTCATTAATGTTATTGTAGCTTTCCATATCGTCCACGATAAGGAAGTTGGCTGTCGTAAAGCTCCAGACATTTCCTTTCCACGGACTATCAGGATTAGCATCATTGACTTCATCAATACGCCAATAGTAAGTAGTATCCCACTGGAGTTGTTCCGGGTCATAGCTTTCGGAGCCAAGGTTCCGGCTGCCTTTGTACTCAGGCGAAGCCATGTCGGCATTTTTCACGGCATCCGCGTCCGTAGCGAAATAGACCTCGTGCGAAGCGGCTATGTCTCCGGCACGCCAGGTAAGAGTAGATTTTTGATTTATATCTGAGGCTCCATTACCCGGATTCGGACCGTAGGCCTGAACGGGTTCGTATGGGGACAAATTTGTTCCCGGGATAATCGTAATTGCCGGGATGCCGGGGCCCCGCCAGGCTACCTGGCACTGGTCGCCGCCGCTGCCTTCCTTCCAGAGCGCCTCAATGTAATATTTATTGCCTGCCTGAAGCGGGATTGGATCAGATTGTTGTTCGCCTGTAGCCCATGTGTTCGGGGGTGACCAATTGCTTTCATTCGCAATCAACCTTACATTCTCCGGGTCGTCATCTGTGCTCAGCCACAATTCGCCCTGGTTATCGGCGGAGAGCCAGAACGTATATTCTCCTGTGGCCGGTACATAGAGCCAGCCGTAAATTCGGCCTCCATAGTTGTCGAGGTCCAGGTCCGACGAAAACTGCGTCAAGACCTCAGTTACATCGGGATTGTTCGGGTACTTCGAATTGCTTTTTAGGGTGTCCAGATTATCACCTTCGATGTTGTCCCATCTCTCAGCTATGACCGTGCCCAGACCGGGGACGGTAGTGGTAAAGCTCCAGACGTCGCCTTTATGTGTGCTTGGAGGATCAAACTCATCCACGCGCCAGTAGTAAGTCTTATTTAATTCAAGCGTACCCGGATCATAAGTCATAGTTCCCAGCGGCAGTCCTGTGGTGGCGTTGTTCACGTCGTCAAAATTGTCGCCGAAATATACGTTGTGCAGTTTTGCACCCAGACCGGAACTCCAGCTAAGGTCTGCATCCGGTTCAATGAATGCGCCGCCGTCAGTCGGGACTGGATTATATGCTTTCCTGGGTGGAATCATAAAGCTCCAGACATCGCCCTTCCAGGGACTGTTCGGCTCGGCATCGTTGACCTCATCAACTCGCCAGTAGTACGTTGTGCCTGGAACAAGACCATCCGGATAAGCAAATCCGGGAAAGCCGGCAACGTAGAATGTCTCGGCCTGGTTGCCTCGAAACGTTTCGCCTGTGCCGTTGTTTACGTCTTCAAAATTATCGCCCAGATATACATCATGCGAGACGGTGAAATCTCCAGCCCGCCAGCTAAGATTGATCCATGTGTCCTCGTGTATGGCGCCATCTTCCGGGAGCGGACGCAAAACATATGGATATCCTCCGGAGCCCGGCATCAGGCTCTGAATATCTTCCTGTGTTAGCGCGCGGCTGAATACCCAGACATCATCAATTTCTCCCAGAAATGGATCTCCGCTTGTGTTAAAGACGCCTGCACCGATTTTGAATGTAAATCCGGCGCTGCCGCTCGACAGCCCCCCTTCGTCACTTGCCGCTTCCTGGCCGTCGATGTAGATTACAATTCTTGTAGCATCTCCTGCTAAAGCTAAATGGTGCCACGAGGGATAGTCAAACGTATAGTCCGCTGCTATAAGCGCCCAGTTATTGCCTAACAACCAGGTTCCGACCTGAGAACCGCCTATAAACCCGAATTCGATTAAATCATTCTGGCCAAAAAGACTGGAGTAAACATCAACATTACTCGCGCTGACCCAACCGGCCAATGTGAATCCGTCAAGGCCGTTGAGAAGACTCTGGCCGGTTTCCATGTATGCATCGCTTCCATTGAACTGCAAAGCGCTTCCATAAATGCCGTCAGTCCAGGATGTACCTCCAACAAGGGTGCCATCATAGCCATTTTCAGATAGATCATTTGCAACTGTCCCTGCTCCCTCGTCAAACGACCAATAACCAACCAGATCAGGATCATTTAAATCAAAAGCCCCGGCTGTGCTCGCAAGAATCAAGGCCAACGCCAAACCCAGGAAAATCAAGTTAGTTATCTTTCCACACATAATCAGTCTTCTTTATTATATAAAAGATTTTAAATAGTGAATCATGTTTAGGTCACACACCAAAATCCCGATATCGGGATTTTTCCTGTTACCGAAAACTAATAAATATCTTATCCTCAGAGTAAGGGCTTGGAAGTACACCTCATACTCCCAAGCCCGTGAACGTCGCTTAATCTGAACTGAATATGGCAGCTTAATTACTTTTCTATGCTGCTAAGAGATAAACAGCCCAATCAGTTCGACTTCAGCATTTTACATACTATTTACAACTTTAATCTACTCAACCGGAGCAGGCACTGTAAAGCTCAATACCTCGCCCTTAAGCCACGAGCCGTAGAATACATCAACTCGCCAGTAGTAGGTCATGCCGGGCTCCAGTGGACCGGGATCAAAACCGGGCTCCATCAGCGGGGGACCAAAGCCTTCGGGTACATTGGTCACCTGATCGGCGTCCGTCCCAAACTGCACGACAGACAGGACCGGACTCCAGTCAACCTCCCAACTCAGATCTGCCTCAGTGTCTGTCACTTCCTGACCATCAGCCGGATTAGGATTGTATGCTCCCTTTGGGGGAACCCACAAACTCCACACGTTACCGGTATGTATTGTCGTACCGTCCGCCTCGACATCATCAACGCGCCAGTAGTACGTCTGGCCTTCGGCCAAATCCGTGACAATGTGCGTCGCCTCGCCAACGCGGCCAACAAGCTCTGCCGCCCCCGGCTCCGGATTTGTGCCGAAATAGACATCAAACTCAGCTCCGAAGGGGCCCGGTGACCACGTCAGAATAGCAAGCGAATCCACGATTTTTGCACCATCAGCCGGATCAGGATTGGAGGACTCTAAAAGACCTGCTACTACTTTTATTTCGTTCTCTGTCAGTACCTTATCGTAGAGGCGGACATCGTCAATACTCCCGAGGAAAAGTCTGCTGTTGTTATGGGCCCTACGTCCAATACTTATATCGTCTCTGGCCGTTATGGCAAACGCATTGGCGCTTGTACCTGGCCTTGTATCATCTTTGCCGTCCAGCCAAAGTATCACGTCAGGATATGAAATTGTAGCACCCTCGATTAAAGTCAGTGCAACGTTGTGCCATTCGCTGTCGTTCAGGTTGGTGTCACCCTGCCTGTTACCGTTCCCATGCTCAACGCGAAGCCTGCCTTCGAACAGCCGGAAGTCAATTCTTTCCCCGCTTGTACTGGTACCCCAGCTTGCAATTGTCCTGTCGCCATCGTCCGTGGTTTTTACCCAGGCTGTTATGGTTAATGGCTGCTGCACGCCATCTGCGTTAGCGAGAATGCCCTTGTAACCGTCTATGTTGACGTAATCATCATCGCCGTCAAACTCCATGGCGCTGCCGTCATATCCTTCCACCAACTGCGGGTCACCTTGGAGCGTGCCATGATTATTATAGCCGGAGTAATCGAAGACATAACCGAGGTCAAGATACTCACCATCGAGCTTCCACCATCCTACAAGATTCGGGTTGGTAACCTCTGAGAAAGGCGGTGTTTCAAAGCTCCAGATGACGCCTTTATGAGTGTTAGTGCCATCATACTCATCGACCCGCCAATAATAAACCTTACCTGTTTCAAGGGGGGCTCCAGGTGTATAGTTTGATTCCGACTGCGCTGTGCCTCCTGTGGCATTGTTAACGTCATCGAAATTGTCACTTATATACACAGTGTGCGATTCCGCATTCAGACCCTGTGCCCAGCTAAGGGTTGTAGTGGGCTTTACAAACATTGCGCCATCAGTCGGGCTGGGGGCGGAGGCCGTCTGGGCCGCAAGCGTAAAGCTCCATATCTGGCCTTTCCATGGACTGTCTGGATTCACATCATTGACTGAGTCAATCCGCCAGTAATAAGTCGTCTCCGCAAGAAGATCATCAACGGTAATGGGAACGTCAACACCTGCTGCAGTCTGACCCAATCCAAGGTATGTATTTGCGGCACCGGCGTCCACATCGTCAAAGTTTTCGCCGAAATACAGGTCTTGTGAAACCGCGGATGCTCCGGGTGTCCAGAAAAGGTCAACTGGAGTGCTCGATAGCACTGCACCATCGGCGGGGGTTGGGACCGTCGTTATATGATTGGGTAAGGCGTTGTCATACAACCTGATATCGTCCATAAGGCCGGCAAAATGATCTGACGGTTCGGTTGTGTTATTGCCGAACGCATCCTGATTGGTAGCGCCAATCGTGGGATTATTGCTGTGGCTGCTCAATTCATTGGCTTCGAAAGTGGCCATGACCGTAGCTTTCTCGATCCCATCCACCAGCAACAGCAGTAAGCCATTGTCGTAACTGACCGCAATCTCGGTCCATTCAGTGCTGTAAAAGGGTATCGTTATTGTGTACTGGTCACTATTGTCACGCACGGCGGCCTGTAGAGTTCCTTCGTTGATGCGAATGGCCAATCCGTTCGTCGAACCACCCTCGTCGTACAGGGCCTGTATGCCGCTTGTGCTGTCGGCTTTAATCCAGAACGCCACAGTCTTTGTGGTGAATGCATCGAGCAGCGGGCCGACCGCGTCCTGCCTGCCCTCACCGAGGATTCCATCAAATCTCAGCGCACCAGTGCCCACCAGGCTGTCTGTCGAGATGCTGGTCCCATTATTTGGATCCAAAGTCCAGTTCAGCCCCCCGATCGTATCGTTTGCGTCGTCGTCGAGCGGCCAGTATGCTACGAGTTCCGCTGATGCGCTGCCGGCTATACCCAGCACAAAAACAAAAGAAACAAAATAAATCAATTTCTTACACATAATAATCCTCCTTTAATAGAAGTTAAAATAACCATGCCCCGGCCACACACCAAAGCATGACACGTATTGTTTCCGATAAGGTTATAAAACCTTACCTTTGACAATAAACAATAAGAATAAAAAGATCGTTAATTATGAATCAATGTAGAAATTGCAAGCCCACAATCTGAACATATCCTATGCCTGCATCGAAAAACATTTTACGACTTGACCTAACCTCCTTCCTTCAAACAAA
>CAZIAN010000057.1:7568-16869 GCA_964537355.1 uncultured Pirellulales bacterium
ATTGTGTGGACAAACGATTTTATATATAATGAACTTTTAAATGTTGTTCAGACAGGGAAAAACAAACCCTATGAAACAGGAGGAACATTTTTGCATCTCATAAAGTGATAACAATGTAATTAGAAATGGACGGTGGTTATATGTTCAAATCAAGAGGTTTCACGTTAATAGAATTATTGGTTGTAATTGCCATTATTGCATTGTTAATGGCGATATTGATGCCGGCTCTTCAAAGAGCGAGGAACCAGGCAAGGACGGTTTCCTGCCAGGCGCTGCTCAAACAATGGGGCATCATCTGGTCAATGTATTGCCAGGACAACGACGGTTTTTTCAGCGTAGGTCAGGTTGGCGGCTCCGGGTGGCATAGAGGTGAATGGATTATATGTTTGCGTTCTTTGTACCGGACAAAAACAAATATTCTCAATTGCCCGATGGCCACCAAGAGACTGCCTACCGGAGAAGAATGGGGTGGACCATTCAATACGTACTATATGCCCATAGGCGGAAGTGGAACCACAACAGGCGGGGAAGAACCCAGCTATGGAGGAAATAACTGGATATACCATCCGCCGGCGGGAGTTACTGCAATTCAATCACGTCCTACGGAATGGAACTGGAGGACGCCAAATACTAAGGGCTCAGCTAATGCGCCGGTGTTGGGGGATTCGATGTGGAGAGGTGGCGGCCCTTACGAAAACGGCACGCGTGGCGATCCCCCTCCATTAGACGGTCAGTGGTTGGGTTACGACAGAGAAATGATGCATTTCGCCATCAACCGACACAACGGATTTGTCAATCACGTTTTTATGGACTGGTCCGTAAGGAAGGTGGGACTTAAGGAATTGTGGAAACAAAAATGGCATAAAGAGTACAATGTAAATGGTCCCTGGACTACAGCCGGCGGGGTAACGTCAGGTGATTGGCCGGAATGGATGAGAAATTTCAAGGAATATTAGCCCGAATATAGGGCCAGTTTTTTTCGTACAATAAAACCTGCAATAAAGGTAACACTATTTCCATTTGCATTTGCGAGTTGTCAGGCGGTGTTCCCCATGGCAATCGGTACAATATTTTTCATCGTTACCTGCGAAGAGGGGCTTGTGCTGTTCTGTGTCGATTTTGTCCTTAGTATGGCAACTCATACAGAATGGATTGATCTTTTCACGAGGATACATTATGTCCGGCGCTGTGCCGTTTCCACCTGATGCCCAGGATTCATCAGCAATATGTTCGTCGGACTCGCCGTGACAATTCGCGCAGCCCATGTCCTGACGTGCGTGAGTGACGGCGATATCTTCCTGCATGTAGTTGACGTGGCAGACAAAGCAGCGGCTGTTATCAGCCATCGATTCGGATGACAAATCTTCGTCAGGCTCATCATCAAGCAGCAATAAAGGTTCATCATCGAGCAGAAGAAGCGGTTCATCCTCCGTTGCAACTTCTGTGGTTGTTACAGATTCTATACTGGTCACTGCTTCCGGCTTTGCCTGTTCTTTCTGTGTTGACTTTACGTTTTGACAACATGATCCGGCAACAACTACTGCCGCGAGAATGACTATCAGGAAATAATATTTCATACCTTCTGTCCTTGTATTAATTTAGACGGCAAGACATGCCCTATTGCTTTGACACATAACGAACTGTTAGTTGGACAAAGGTTACCTTTTAGACGTACTGCCAGTTCTTGAGCCATTGGTAATTATTCGGCAGTGCTGCCAGGGCCTCTTTGTTTGCATTGTCCAGCTCAGCCTTTTCCTTTATGTCAAGCTGTCGGCGTTGCATAACGGCCTTTGCGACATTATCAACATAATGGATGCTGTTCATTCCCGGGATAGGGATTACCGTATTGGTGTTCAATATATATCGAATGGCCAGGCGAGCGCGTTGGTCTTGTTCTGTCTGGTCGCCTCTGCTGAAGAGTGAGCCGGCGGCAAAAGGCTTGATACCGAAGGCGCCGACATCCTGCTTCTTGAGGGCTTCGAAGACACTGTCTTTCGGGGCTCTTTTGCTCATCGTAGTAAACGGAAAGCAGACACAATCAATTTTAGGGAAATACTCAATCATAAACTTGATCCATCTACGGTCGTGACTTGAGAAGCCGATGAAACGGGCCTTGCCCTGTTTTTTGGCTTTTTCCAGAGCGCCGACAATCTCACAGGAAGTGTTGAAAGAATGTCTTCCGCCCGGTTCGTAACAGGTAATGCGCCATAAATCGGTATATTCCTGACCGGAATCGAGCAGAAGTTCATCGAGGGATTGAAGGAGCTTCTTTGCGGTGCGGAATTCATCATTGCGCACCTCCTTGGCACCGTGGGAAAGGGCGAGGTACATCTTGTCGCGTCGTCCCTTCAGAGCTTTGGCGTCGCGCTTGACCTCATTGTCCCAGCAGGCGTCGATGTAGTTTATGCCGACGTCTATGGCACGACTGATAATTTCAGTGCGTTCGGCCTGGTTGCTTCTGGAGTGCCCGCCAAGGCAAACTGCGGAGACCATAAGATTGGTCTTGCCCTGCCGGCGATATTCCATGTTCTGGTTGTAATTAAGAATCTTGGAAGTATTAACTGGGGCAGCTTTGGCATTTTTGCCGGCGGCTCCCAGCCCAACAGCTACACCTGCGGCGGCTATTGCACTGTCTCGCATAAATCGGCGTCGACTAACTTTATTATTGTCCATCGTTCATCTCCTTTCACGTCTTAGAGATTGTCATTTTGATTTGGGTAACGGCTTATTACTCTGCAATTTAAAGAGGGCGTTTATTTCATCCTCTGAAAGAGGTCGGTCGTAGATACGGACATCGTCGATGGGTCCTTTAAATCCGTCGCCTATGGTGACATCCAGCTCGCTGCCGGTGTCAATAGGCCAGAGGTCCAAAAGTCCGATGTCATGGATTTCGGCAATAACCCCATCCTTATAAAGTTTAACATCATCATAGAGATTGGGCAGTTCCGCTTCCTCCACTACTGCTGCTAAATGATGCCACTGGTCGTCATTGGTCTCATCGTTGATATAGAGATATCCGCCGTTGGGTCTTATGCCAATACGGCCTCTAATAAAACAGAATGTAAACATCTTGCCGAAATCATCCATGCCCCAGGATATGATTTCGCCTTTTGTTTCTGTCGTCCTGCACCATGCAGCTACGGTTCGGGGCCGTGTTCCTGTGACACCTTTGTATTTGGTTATCTGCACATAACCATCGCCGCGGCCGAACTTCAGAGCTTTTGATATTCGGCCTGATGTGGAATCTTTTTCGAAAGACAGACCTTCCTTGAGGGTGCCCTTGCGGTTGTGTTTCGAAGAGTCTGCCGCGATTGTGCCTTTTGTCTCATCAAACTTCCACCAGCCGGCAAGATTCGGGTCGGTATCAAGAGTAGTTGGCTTTTCCCCGGCCTGGATAAGAGCAGTCCATGCCAGGCATAGAACTATCGCTAAACGAAAAATTGAAAAATATGGCTTTCTGCTCATAATACCTCTCCTAAATTTCATATTTCCCATCTTGAACCTGCTCATTTTCGGAACTGAAACTCAATTGTATTAATATATCAAAATTTGTGTCGAAAAACAAACTGATATGACTTTTTTTGAAATATTTTATTCAGATGAATTTATGAAACATAAAATGCATGGTACGGTTGAAGGGCTTGAATAACGAAAAAGGATTTGTTATACTCCAAGTCTGTCTATAAATGTGATTATTACTGAGTAAATGTTAAAGGAGATGAAGATGAACAAGTCACAACATTCCGTTAAGCTTTTGGCGCTGGTTTTTATGTTACTAACTTTTCTTTTCGTTGAGGCAGTTGACGCCCAATCTGGGGTTGTTCTCAAGGGCCGCAAGGGACCGGGCAGAGGCAAACACATTGTTTTTGTCATTGGCGATGAAGAATACCGTTCCGAGGATTTGATGCCCCAGCTTGCCAAGATATTAGCTGTTCGGCAGGGCTTTAAGTGCACTTTGCTGTTTGCGACAAATAAAGAGACCGGCGAAATAGATCCGAAAACGCTTGATAATATTCCGGGTCTGAAAGCTCTCGAAAAGGCCGATTTGATGGTGATGTTCCTGCGTTTCCGTGAGCTTCCTGATGAGCAGATGAAATACATCATTGACTATACGAACTCCGGCAAACCCATTATAGGTTTGAGGACAGCCACACATGCGTTCAATTACACCAAAAACAAAAACAGTCCCTACGCCAAATACAGTTTTCGAAGCAAGGAATTAGACGGCGGATATGGTCGACAGGTTTTCGGTGAGACGTGGATTAATCACTATGGGCATCACCAGGTGGAAAGTACCCGTGGGCTTATCGCAAAAGGTATGGAAAACCACCCGATAGTAAAAGGTATTGAAGATATCTGGGGACCATCCGATGTTTATGCTTTAACGACACTGAACGGAGACTGCAAGCCGTTGATTATGGGGCAGGTTCTTTCAGGTATGGACCCGAAAGATAAACCCAATCCGGATAAGAAACTTGTACCGGTGGCCTGGACCAAGACATATACCGGTGAAAAAGGAAAGACGGCTCGTATCTTTGCAACCACAATGGGACATGCAGGCGACCTTAAAAGCGAAGGTTTTCGTCGCTTGCTTGTTAACGCCTGCTTCTGGGCGATGGGAATGGAGGATAAGATTCCGGCCAAAAGTAATGTAGATTTTGTCGGCGAATATAATCCCAATCAGATTGGTATGGGTAAGCATAAAAAGGGTCTGAAACCATCGGACCATAAACTGAAGTGAGTCCCCGGCATCCAACGGTGATTTATAAATGCCTGAATTGAGTTGAATCTCAGGGGAAAATTTAGTATTTTACTTAGATGTAAACTCAGTGACGTAGCTGAGCTGACTCTGAATCAAGCTTAAAGATTTGAGGAGAAAGCTATGGAACAAAAGCAAAACCGACCGAATAAAACCAATGATTTGACCCGGCGCGATTTTATGCGTGATGGTGCTATAACCGCAGCGGGCCTGACCGTGGGGTTTGGCGCCTTGGGCAGCAAGACTGCCTTTTCTGATGGCGTCATCCGAAATACCCCCAGCTACAATCCCGATATGGAATATCGGCGGCTCGGAAAAACCAACATTTGGGTTTCGGCCGTATGTTTAGGTGGACACTGGAAACGCGTCGATAAAATGGTGCCAGGTGTCTTTGAGACTAAGGCATGGCTGAGTGCAAAGCTCGATATGGATGGCTTTGTTAAGAATCGTAGCGATGTCGTAAGCCGGTGCATGGAAGTGGGTATTAACTATATCGATGCCTGCACATGGCAGGAGGTCATGACCTACAGCAGGGCTCTTAAAGGCAGGCGTGATAAGATGTACCTCGGTTTTTCCTGGTACCAGGAGGAGATGCGAAAGAAAGATTTCCGCACGGTCAACGCTCTGCTTGGCACTCTCGATAAGGGAATGCGCGAAGCGAAGCTCGATTACGTTGATGTCTGGCGTATCACAATGCTTTCTCAAAGTGGAAGACATACCGAAAGCGAAGTGGATGAAATGATGGGTGCCCTTGAGAAGGCCAGAAAGCAGGGTAAAGTTCGTTTCACGGGCCTTTCCTCGCATGACCGTGAGCACATTAAGTGGATGATTGAGGCATACCCGACCGTAGTTCAGGTTGTCTGCACACCTTACACTGCAAAAAGTAAGGAGTTGCCTAGCGACAGTGTTTTTGATGCGGTCAAGAAGCACGATGTCGGCGTCTTCGGCATTAAGCCGTTCGCAGGTACTTCGCTGTTTAAGGGTGATAGTTCGCCAAACAGTCCGACTGCGGAAGAAGACGACAGGCTTGCGCGTATGGCTATTAGATATATTCTTTGCAACACAGCTCTCACGGCGCCTATCCCGGGCATGATTAATCCCCATCAGGTGGATAATATGGCCAGGGCCGTCAAAGAGCGTCGCCGGCTCGACGTGGCTGAGGCAAAGGAGTTGGAAGAAGCTATGGATGAAGCCTGGGCCAGGCTGCCGGCACATTACCATTGGCTGAAAGACTGGGAATATGTGTAGCAGCCCCCTGTGCCTATATGACAAAAGAGTCCCTGTTTTCCGATAGCGCTTAATTTCGACGATGCAGAGGTTACGAAAGCATCAGCCAAAGCGATAGCTGTGTAATAATAGTGCTTTGCCACTGATTTCTCATGTGAACTAATCGTCTGAGTTTCAAGAAGTGGTTTCAAAACTGCTTTCATTGCGAGAATAAATTGCAGCCGTTCGCAGCGGAAATTGAGTTTTGAAACAGCTTCTATAGGAAGGACATGAAAATAAAGCTTAGTGAGTTGAAGAAAGGGTTGTTTGTAATGGCCAAAAATGCAGTGATAATTTGCCTTGTAATTTCAGTTTTAACAGCCGGTTGTGCCTCAATATCTTCTGCAGATAAAAAGCAGCGGCAAGAACGTGCAGTGAACAGGCTGGTTATTCATACCGACAAAGGCAAGGACACTATTAACAGGAATATTTACGGCCACTTCTCAGAGCATTTAGGCAGGTGTATCTACGACGGTATCTGGGTCGGTGAGGATTCGGAAATTCCAAACACGCGCGGTATTCGTAACGACGTAGTCGAGGCTTTAAGGCGGATTAAGATACCGGTGTTGCGCTGGCCGGGCGGATGTTTTGCCGACGAGTATCACTGGAAAGACGGAATCGGCCCGCGGGAAGAACGACCCGGTATGATTAATACTCATTGGGGCATGGTCAAAGAAACCAACGCCTTCGGCACTCATGAGTTTCTGGATTTGTGTGAACAGCTTGGATGTGAGGCGTACATTGCAGGTAACGTTGGGTCCGGTACTGTCGAAGAGATGCAGGACTGGATCGAATATATGACGTCAGATGCCGATAGTGAAATGGCCAACCTTCGTCGGATGAACGGACGTGATAAGCCCTGGCGGGTAAAATACTTCGGCGTTGGTAATGAGAACTGGGGTTGCGGCGGGAATATGTCACCGGAATATTATGCCGATCTTTACAATCGCTTCCAAACCTATGTGCGTAACTACTCCGGCAATCGCATTGTAAAAGTTGCGTGCGGACCCGGCAGCGAGAACTACCCGTGGATGACGACTGTTATGGAACTTTCTCATCAAAGGATGAATGCGATTAGTCTTCATCACTATGTCAGAGGCACGGGTAACTGGACTAAGAAAGGCAGTGCAACGCAATTCGACGAGTCTGAATGGTTTGAACTGATGAAAAACACGCTGACTATCTACCCTTTATTGGAAGGTAATATTGAGATAATGGATCAATTCGACCCGCGTGGACGTATTGGTTTGTTCGTTGATGAGTGGGGTACGTGGTGGGATACCGAACCCGGAACGAATCCGAGTTTCCTTTACCAGCAAAACACCCTCAGGGACGCAGTATCTGCAGGTATATTTCTAAACGCTTTCAATAATTACTGCGACCGCGTGAAGATGGCAAACATCGCCCAGACCGTTAATGTCCTTCAGGCAATGATATTGACCGAAGGCAGCAAGATGATTGTTACACCCACCTATCACGTTTTTGAGATGTACACGGTCCATCATGATGCTACTATGCTGCCTTTTGAATTGGAGTGCAGCTATTATCAGTTCGAGGATGAAGAAATTCCGTCTCTTGATGTTTCGGCCTCTAAAGATAACTCCGGTAAGATTCATATAACGCTTTGCAACCTTAATCCCAACGAATCTGCGGAACTTGTTTGTGACCTTCAAGGTACCAGACCTACGAGCGTCACCGGCCGGGCATTAACGGCCGATACTATGAATGCACACAATACCTTCGATAATCCCGAAGAGGTTCAACCCGATGCCTTCGATAAATTTGATTTTGAAGGTAATATTTTAACGGTAACGCTGCCGCCCAGGTCGGTTGTACTTTTGGGAATTGAATAATTTGCGACGTGGACAAAATATTGATGAGGCATGATATGAATCGACGTAATTTCTTAAAAGCAGCAGGTTTTGGGATAGCATCCTTGGCAATGCCAGGCTGTGCCGTTGGCTTACAGTCAGGTAGTGGTATTGCAGGTTCAAAAAAGCCTAACATCGTTTTTATTATGGCCGATGATATGGGCTATGGTGACCTCGGCTGCTACAATAAGAAATCAAAGATTCCAACGCCTAATATAGACCGCTTGGCGGCCGAAGGCATGCGTTTTACCGATGCCCACTCTCCATCTGCCGTCTGCACCCCTACCCGCTACGGCGTGCTGACGGGGCGATACTGCTGGCGAAGCCGGCTGAAAAAGGGCGTTCTCGGCGGTTATTCACCGGCTTTAATCGATACTAATCGCATGACGGTTGCCTCGATGTTAAAACAACATGGTTATGCCACCGCATGTTACGGCAAGTGGCATCTTGGCCTGGGCAGCGGCAAAAAGACCGATTACGATAAGCCGCTCGTTCCCGGTCCCAATGCACTCGGCTTTGATTATTTTTACGGTATCCCCGCGTCACTGGATATGACCCCTTATTGCTATATCGAGAATGACCGGCCGGTTGAAAAGCCCACATTAACAACTGAAGCCGGCAAAGCCAATGAAGACGGATGGTGGCGCGCCGGAGCAATCGCGCCGGATTTCAAGCATGTGGAGGTTCTGCCCAGGCTCACTGAAAAGGCAGTGAAATATATCGACGACCATGCTAATACGTCACCGGCCAGACCTTTCTTTATGTATTTTCCACTGACTGCGCCGCACTGTCCCATCGCTCCGGCGGATTTTGTCAAAGGACGAAGTAAGGCGGGCGGCTATGGCGATTTTGTCGTGGAAGTTGACTGGACGGTCGGCCAGGTCGTAAAGGCTCTGCAGCGCAATGGATTGACAGGCAACACGTTGATTATCGTTACCAGTGACAACGGCTCGCCGGGCCGGACAAAAATAAAGCGGGACCCATATTCGATTATAGAAATTTATGGTCACTATCCCAATGGCGATTTACGCGGCGTCAAAGCCGACGCATGGGACGGTGGCCATCGCGAGCCGTTTATCGCCCGTTGGCCGGGCAAAATTCCTGCCGGCACGACAAACGATGAAATAATCTGTCTTACGGATTTAATGGCGACCTGCGCGGCGATTGTTGGCGCAAAACTCCCTGAAAAAGCCGGCGAAGACAGTTTCAATATACTGCCAGCCCTCTCGGGGCAAAAGCTCAATAAACCGATACGCGAAGCTGTTGTGCACCATTCCATCTCAGGAATGTTTGCTATCCGTCAGGGAAAGTGGAAGCTCATACTCGGTCTCGGTTCCGGCGGCTTCACCAAGCCCCAAACCATCGAGCCGCAGCCGGGTGGGCCAAAGGGACAGCTTTACAATCT